>JAAZNO010000671.1 GCA_012798275.1 Chloroflexota bacterium | reverse complement strand
TTGGCCAGCTGCCTGATGGCCTCCGCCAGCGCTTCGGCATCCTCCGGCGGGAAGTAGACGCCTCCCCGGGCCTGTTCCAGGACGGCGCGCGCTTCGCCCTCAATGCTCAGCAGCACCGGGCAGGCGCAGGCCCACGCATCGAAGAGCTTGGAGGGAAGGGCCCCTTTGAAGAGCTCCAGACGGCGCAGGGGGACGAGCGCCACATTCGCCGCCGAGAGGTACGCGGGGATCGCCTCGCGCGGTTGGGCTTCGAGCAGGGTGACGTTGGGGAGCTGCAGCTGGGCCTTCAGCGCCTGCAGGTCGGCCTTGCGCGGCCCTTCACCGATGAAAAGGAAGTGAAGGGTGGGTTCGGCGCGCAGGCGGTCGGCGGCGAGCAGCGCCGTCTCCAATCCCTGGGCGATGCCATGTATGCCGGCGTACACGATCAGGAATTTGTCCTCCAGTCCCAGCGCGGCGCGAATCTGTTGCCCGGCTTGAGGCTGCGGCTGAAAGAGCTCGGTGTTCGCGCCGTTGGGGATGAGGGCGAGTTTGGCGGCGGGGATGCCGCGTTCGATCAGCCGGGCGCGCATCCCTGCGGTGACGACGACGATGCGCCGCGCACGACGATAACAGGCTTCTTCGAGGGCGGTGGCCCAGCGGATGAAGCGCGGATTATGGAGCTCGCCCAACGCCACGGCGGATTCGGGCCAGAGGTCGCGCACCTCGAAGACGAGGGGAGTGCGGCGCAAGCGACTCAGGGCCAGGGCCGCGCCTCCAACGAAGAGCGGCGGCGAGGTGGCGTAGATGACGTCGTAGCGTCCGCGCGCCAGGAGCAGTCCCGCCAGCACGGCATTGAGCATGTAGCTCAGATAGAACGTCATGCGGGTTTTGAAGGTCTTGGCCGGCGCGGTCTTGACCCAGACGCGGATGACGTCAATGCCGTCGAGGGATTCCCGTGCGATCAGACGCCCCCGGTACTCGGGGCGGATGACGCCTTCGGGGTGATTGGGCACCTCGGTGAGCATCGTCACCTGGTGGCCGGCGCGGAGCAGGCCCTGGGCCATTTCGTAAGCACGGGTCTGGGTCGCGCCGACTTCAGGCGGAAAGTATTGGGAAAGGTAGAGCATGCGCATAAGGTTGGCTCACGGATTTTCTTCAAATAAAAAAATCTGTATTTATCCGCGAGCCATGAGAATTTCCACGATGCGGTCGGCGGCGTGACCGTCGCCGTACAGGGGCGGATGTTCGGCAGGCGGTGTGAAGTCGCGCACGGCGGCGCGGATGCGGTCGGGGTCGGCGCCCACGAGGATGTTCCATCCCGCATCGAGCGTTTCCACCCACTCGGTCTCATCCCGCAAAGTGACGCAGGGGACGCCGGCCATGTAGGCCTCTTTCTGCACGCCCCCGGAATCGGTGAGAATGAGTCGGGCGCGGCGTTCGAGCAGGAGCATGTCGAGATAGCCCACCGGGGGGATGATTTTCAGGTTTTGGATTTTGGATTTTGGAGCAAGCGCATGGAGCTCGATCCGCTGCCGGGTGCGGGGGTGCAGGGGCAAGACCACGGGCAAGGGGAGTTCTGCCAGCGTGTCGAGCAGGGTTTGCAGCTGTGCCGGATCATCGGTGTTGGCGGGGCGATGGAGGGTGGCCAGATAATACGTTTGCGGTTGCAGGCCCAGGGCGTCCAGGATGGTAGAGCGCTGTTCGGCCAGGGCGGTGTTGTAGAGGAAGGCGTCCAGCATCACGTCACCGGTGAGATGGACGCCGCGTGTGATCCCCTCGCGCGCGAGCAGGTCCACGGCGTGCCGGGTGGGGCAGAAGAGCAGGTCGGCGGCGTGATCGGTGAGGACACGGTTGTGCTCTTCGGGCATGGCGCGGTTGAAGCTGCGCAGGCCCGCTTCAACGTGCGCCACGGGGATGTGGAGTTTCACCGCCGCGAGCGCCCCCGCGAGCGTGGAGTTGGTGTCGCCATAGACCAGCACCCGGTCCGGGCGCTCGCTGAGCAGCACTTCTTCGATGGCAATGAGCATCTCGCCAGTTTGTTTGCCGTGTGAGCCAGAGCCGATGCCGAGGTTGTAGTCGGGTTCGGGGAGCGCGAGCTCCTCGAAAAAGACGGCGGACATGCCGTAATCGTAGTGCTGGCCCGTGTGGACGAGGAGCTCGCGGGCGGTGCGGCGCAGGGCGCGGCTCACGGGCGCGGCTTTGATGAATTGCGGGCGCGCGCCGACGATGGTGAGGATGGTTAGCATGGGGTGGCCTCCAACAATTGCAGATAGAAATCGAGTAATTTGGGGCGTTCCGTTTCCCAGGTGTAGTGCGTGAGTACCATGGCGCGTCCGCGCGCGCCCATGGCGCGTCTCATGTCGGGGGCGGAACGCAGCTCTTGAATCGCTGCGGCGAAGGAGTCGGGGGTATTTTCCACGATGATCCCGCAAGTGCTTTCTTCGATGAAGGGGCGGGTGTAGGTGTAATCCACGCTGATGAGGGGCAGGCCGCACAGCAGATATTCGAAGAGTTTGGTCGAGAGCGCCGGGCGGGTGTATTGCCGGGTGGGTTGGCCCGGAATGAGCCCAATGTCGGCATTGACGAGATAGTGTTTGAGTTGGTCGTGGGGGATCGCTCCCAGCCAGCGGATGCGTTCTTCCAGGCCATGGGCCGCGGCGAAGGTCTGTATCTCACGGAGGTAATCCGCCGAGGTCGCCGGCCCGATGAGAAACAGGGTGACATCTGTGACGCCGTTGGTATCCAGCTGCTGGAGGGCCTGCAGCAACGTTTGGATGCCGCGTTGCGGCAGGAGCAGCCCCACGTAGATCAGCCGCAGCCCTGGCACATTCAGCGCCGGGTGGGGGTGGGCGTCTTCGAAGATTTCGGTAGCAGGCAGATTGCGGAGCACGGTGATCGGCCCTTTGAAGCGCGGATAGAGCTCCCGCTGTCCTTCCACTGCCAGAAGCAGTCCGTCAACGCCGCGTACCAGCCGCTGTTCGAGCCTTCCCGCGATCCGCGCGACCAGGGGACGCAGGCGGTGGGGAATCCAATGCTTGGCGGCGATGGCGTCCACAAAATATTCGTGCACATCGTAGATGATTTTCACGCGTCGTCCCCACAGCAGGCGGAAGCAGGGGACGAGCAGCAGCAGTTCGGGGTCATGGAAGTGAATGACAGCGGGATGCAGGCGCCGCGTTTCGCGCAACAATTGCCTCCAGATCAGCGGACGCTGCCAGCGATGGCGGACGTGCGAGACGCCGATAACGCTGACGCCGTCGCGTTCCTCCCGGCGGAAAGCTGCCGGGGCGAGCAAGGTGACCTGGTAGCCGGCGGCCGCTAAGGCGCGCGCCTCGCGGTGAAAGATGCGCACGTCAAAGGGCGTGTGGACGGCGGTGAGAAGGGCGATGTGA
>JAAZNO010000670.1 GCA_012798275.1 Chloroflexota bacterium | reverse complement strand
GCACCATCCCGGCAAACGGCCCGGCGGGGGTAGCCGGTGTGAACGGCGCGTTGACCTCCTCGAGGGTGAAGCTGGCCGTAAAGCCGCCACTGTTGCTCAGGGTGATGGCGTGCGTCGCGGTCAGCCCGGCGGCGAGCGTCAGTTCCAGGCTTTCCGGGGCGAGCGCGAGCAGCCCGGCGCCGAGGACAAGGTTGCGCGGCGTGACGCCGCCATTCGTCATGGCGACGGCGGCCACGCCGGGGGCGTATCCGGCCAGCGTCGCGGTGATGACGTGAGTCCCGGCAGGCGCAAAGAGCGTGTAGAACGCGCCGTCGCCGGGGGCGTCCTGCAGGCTGGCCTGAGCGGTAAAGCCGGCATCGTTGCGCAGGGCGGCAGCGACCGGCGCGCCGGTGTTCGCATCGCTCACCTCCCCGACGACAAGGCCTCCCGTCGCCGGCAGACACGTTGAGTCCCCGAGGAACACATCATCCACCTCCCACCACCATTCGTATTTGGCATTATAGTAGTGGAAGCGGATGCGCACATTGGCCTGTCTCGCCGCCAGCGCGGAGATGTCAACGCGGGCGGTCTTCGGGCCACGGTCGTCGGCCCCGCTGCGCCGCCAGACGTTCGTCCAGGTCGTTCCGTCGTTGGTGCTCACGTCTACGTCAGCGACTTCGTTAAGGCCGTACATGTACCAGCGAAAGTCGTACTTGAATTCCAGGATCACCGTCGTCTCACCGGAGAAGTCCATCGCCGGCGAGCGCAGGACGGCGTCCACGTTTTTGAATCCCGCGTAATCGCTGTCAAGGATGGCAAACGACCCCGTTCCGCCAGTGCGATTGCCCCGTGGCTTCGGGTCATCGAAACGCCACAGCACGCCGCTCTCGGCGTTGTCTATCAACGACCAGCCGGCGGGCAGCGCCCCCGCCGTGAAGGATTCCGTCGTCCCGACGCGGTTGAGACGATAGCCCGGCGCGTTGCAGGCGACCATGTCCGCGTGCAACGCCACGTTGTGCGTCGCGTTGCCCGTCAACGGGGCGAGGACCAGGGTGGCGGGTGGGTAGCCGGCAACCCAGGCTTCAACCCTCAGCGTGTAGGTAATCCCCGCCGCCAACGTCAGGCTGTAATGGCCGGTGACCGGGTCGGTCCACACGTCGTTGTTGGGCGCCGGAGGGTCTTGAGGATCGCCCTCCACGTGGATGTGCGCGTAGAGCGGCCAGCCGGTCTGCGCGTCGGTGATCGTCCCGGAGACGACGTAGGAGGGAATGGGGGTCAGGGACACGTCGAGGGTGGTCGTCGTAGCGCTGGTCACCTCAATGCCGCTGTGGGTGTAAGGATAGTAGCCATAAGCGGTGGCCGCCACGGTATACACCCCCGGTTCGAGGCGCAGCACGTAGACGCCGTCGCTGCCGCTGGTAGTCGCTGCGGGAGTCCCCGTCTCGGGGGTGGCTTCCACAGTCGCGCCCTCGAGAGGACTCTGGGTTACGGCGTTCCGCACGACGCCGCGCAAGGTGCCGGGTTCGGCGACCGTGCAGCTGGGGAAACGGAAGGAGCCGATGCGCGTCACCCAGGGGGCGTAGCCAGACGTCGCCAGGTACTCCTGTGTGTACCAGAAGGTGCAGTCGTCCACTGGATCAATGCCCATCATGCTGTAGTCGCCCCAGCGATTGTAGCTGCTGGTCTGATAGCCGCTGCCGACGACCAGCGACGTCTCGGCCTGGGGCAGCGTCCCCAAGGGGTCGTTCGCCAGCCGTCCGGCGTAGCGCACGGAGGGATAGACGCTGCTGCTGGACACGCTGTAGCCCAGGGCGAGGTTGCCTTGAGCGTCCATCGCTACACTGCCCATCCAGCGATGCGTGGAATCCGGCGCGTAGGTACTC
>JAAZNO010000118.1 GCA_012798275.1 Chloroflexota bacterium | reverse complement strand
TGTGAGCCATTCGGGGGTGAAGCCGCGTCATGGCGTCGCTGCGCTGAATTCCGCGTCTGCAGCTGTCCGCAGCCGGCGGCAATGGCGCCGCCGCGGCGCTGTCGCAGCGTGTGAGGGACGCCTGCCGTGTCGAGCACGGCGGTGAAAGCGGCGACCGCCTCGGCAGGGGAGGGCAGCTCTGGATACGCCGGGGTGGGGTTCAGCAGAATGAGGTTGACGTGCGCTGGCACGCCGGCGAGGAGTGCCGCCAGCGCTGCGGCTTGTGCGGGGCTGTCGTTGACCCCGGCGATCAGCGCCCATTCGAACATCACCCGGCGACCGGTCCGCGCGGCGTAGGTGCGCGCCGCCTCGAGCAGCGCCGCGAGGGGGTAGCGCCGGTTGATGGGCATGAGCCGATCCCGCAGCGCGTCCGTCGCAGCGTGGAGCGAGATGGCCAGATTCATCCCCAGCCCCTCTTCCGTGAAGCGCGCGATGCCGGGGACGATGCCAGCGGTGCTGACGGTGATGCGACGCGGCGGAAATCCCAGCCCTTGCGGGTCGAGCAGCCGTCGCAGTGCGGCGAGGGTGTTTTCGTAATTGAGAAACGGCTCACCCATCCCCATCAGCACGAGATTGGTGAGGCTTTCTCCCTGGACGGCAAGCTCTCGCTGGAAGTGCAACACCTGCGCGACGATCTCGCCTGCCGTGAGCTGCCGCACGAATCCCATATCGCCGGTAGCGCAGAAGGCACAGCCGCAGGCGCAGCCCACCTGTGTGGAGATGCAAGCGCTGCGTCGTTGGCGGTAGCGCAGCAGCACCACCTCGATGCGTTGTCCGTCGGCGAGCTCAAGCAGGTCCTTGCGGGTAGCTCCGTCGGGCGCTTCGAGGCGGTCCACGACGCGGGGAATGTGCCATGGCGTCTCTGCTGCCAGTCGCGCGCGGAGCGCCTCTGATAGCGGCAGCGCGTCGAAATTGGCGGCTCCTTGTCGGTAGAGCGCGTGCCACAGCTCCAGTGCCAGATTGCGGGGCGCGTTCCAGCTCGCCAGCAGCGCCTCCAGCGCTTCGCGGCTCAGATCGTAGAGCCCGGCCGGCGGTGACTCATTCAGGGTTTGACTTTCGGGATTATCCATAGGCGCTCTACAAAAATGTGACTCGGGGAGCTGTGAGCGTAGACTGCAACGGCTCTCAACTCACGGCTCACTGATCTCTCTTGAGGGAATTATACCAGCATTCGCCGGCATTCTGCAAGGGGCGCTTGCCTCACGGCTGTCGCATTTGGCCACTTGGGGTAGAAATGCGGCTTAAAGGCCGGGGATAAAAAAGAGAGTGACTGTTTAGCCACCGACTAAAATCGGCGTAGATTTCCGAGCAGCTGCTGAAAGAATCAAATTTGTAATATGCACAACCTTAATTGCTGCCTGGCTACTTGAGCTGGGCTGAACAGTTACAACTTCACAAGAAAAACTCCATTGCTGATTGCGCTATCGGCTGTATAGTATTCGCGATCTGTTTTACAGGATGCGTTTCG
>JAAZNO010000669.1 GCA_012798275.1 Chloroflexota bacterium | reverse complement strand
GTCGGTCAGATCGCGGGCGCGGGATTCGATGGGGAGGCGCAGGCGCGTTTCCAGTGTGGGGTAAGCCTGGAGCGCCGCGGCCAGGAGGGCCTTTTTCGTGTCGAGCGGCAGATTAGCGTCGGGCTGGGCCTCGGCCAGCAGACGCAGGGCCTCGGCTTCGGCCAGCCAGGCGGGGGTGTTTTGTTCGCCCTGGGTGTATCCCAGGACGCGCACCTCTTCGGAGAAGAGCGGTGTCTGATTCGGCAGATGGATGAGATAGCGCACCCGCAGCAACAAGAGCACCGTGGGGCGGGTCACGGCGCGGGTGGCAATGACCCCGCCGCGGACGGCGTGCGCCGCTCCGCCGCGGGTGAGCGCCTCTTCCAGCAAAAAGCGCGCCAGGGCGGCCACAAAGGGATGGTTGCGCCCCAGGTACTCGGCGCCCTCCGGTGTGGGCGAGGTGAAAGCGATACGCCAGGAGCCGTCCTGGCGCTGCGGCAGGGCAAAACACACTGCTTCAGGCAAATTCGGCGGCAGAGAGGAGGTGATGAGGCGGAAGACCGCGCCGCTTTTCTCGGGGGTGAGCGTCAGGCCGAGGCGCTGCGCGGCGTTCAGGACAAAGGCGCGTACGGCTTGCGGGTCGCCCAGCACGGCGTCGGCGGCCTCCAGTTCCCGCTGCACCTCGGCGGGCTTGAGGGCGCGCTGGGCGAAGCGCGTGCGAGTCAGTTTCTCGCGTTCGGCGTCGTGCTCCCACTGCCGGTGCAGGCTGGTCACGCTGTCAGCCATGAAATTGAAGGCCAGCTGGCGGGCGTCGGTCCGCCCATAGCCGCGCAGGAACAGGGCGTTCAGCACGGCCTCGGTCACACTTTCACTCTCCTCAGGGACAGGCACGTGCGTGCCGAGGGCTTTGTGAATTTCGCGGGCCTTGTTGAGCAGCACATCCAGCACCACGCCATCCACCGGATTATCCGCGCCGTAGTAGCAGATGACCTTAACCTGCCGGGCTGGCTGGCCGTAGCGGTCCACGCGGCCCTCGCGCTGTTCCAGGCGGTTGGGATTCCAGGGCAGGTCGTAGTGGATGGCGGCGGTGAACTTCTCTTGCAGATTGATGCCCTCCGAAAGACAATCGGTAGCCACCAGCACGCGCGGACGGTCGGCGTCTATCTCGGCGATGCGGGCGCGGCGTTCCTCATCCCCCTGCCGGCCGGTGATGCAAATCACCTGGGTGGTGGGGTGCTTTTCGGCCAACCGCTGGCGCAGAGCTTCAGCAATGTACTCAGCGGTCGCCACATAGCGACACCAGACGATAGGATGGTAGCCCTCCTGGAGCAAGCCGCTGACGAATTGATGCAGCCCCTCCAGTTTGGTATCCTGGCCCGGCTCAAGCAGGGCAGCGGCCAGTTGGCCCAGGTCGCGCAGTTTGCGGCGCTCCGAGTCGGGCAAACTGGCTGCGGCTTCCTCAATGGGTGGGGTGGGCTGTTCGTCGTCAGTGCGGTCGTGGTCCGATTCAAAGACGAAACCGCGGAAGTCCACTTCATCCACGCCGGCAGCTTCCTTTAACCGCTCGTGGCGGGTTTCCAGGGCCGCCAGTGCCGCCGCCGGGCTGGACATCACACATCGCAGCAAGGCCAGCGCGCCCCAGTAGCGCACGCGACGCTGACGTTCCTCCAGGTGTTGGCCCGTGCGGACGATTTCGGCGCAGAAGGCGTAAGTCTTCTCGAACAGCGTGCGGTAAGCGGCGGAAAGGTAGTAGGGCTGGTCCTCAGACAGGCGCTCGGGGAAGCAAGGCTCGTTCTCCCAATCGTGCTCAATATCGCGGCGGGTGCGCTGGACAAAGTGG
>JAAZNO010000668.1 GCA_012798275.1 Chloroflexota bacterium | reverse complement strand
CGGCGGCTGCCGGCGTCTCTGTGCCTTTCAGGGTGATGGGCGACTTACTTGCTGGGACCGACGATCCCTTCGAGGAGCTGCGGTGAATTCCAGATCGCCTCTTCGGTAGCGACTTCGCCTGCCGCGAGCCACGGGGTGCCGTCCTGCCAGTTCAGTGGACCGAGGAAGAGGCCGCCCCAGCCCTTTTGGGCCAGATAGCCGATGTAGTCATCCACTTTGGCTTTCCATTCCGCCGTGGTCGCCGGGCCGTACACATAGCCGGCCGCGGACGTGTCGCGGTTGTTGATGTCCTTCCAGTCGGGGGGCGCCCAGGTCCAGTGTTTCTTCCAGGTGCCATCGCGCACCTGCGTGATCATCTGCAGATAGCCGGGGCCCCAGTTGAAATACGGCACGCCGAGGCAGACCTGAGGCGCGACCTCGCAGGCGTTGCGGTAATCGTAGGGCACGGCGAACACCCGCTGCCCCTGGTCGGCGCGCTGCTTGGTCACCACGGTCGCTTCGGTCGTGTCAATGCCCGACATGATCACATCCACGCCGGCGTTGAAGAGGTCGTTGGCTGCCTCGGTGGGATCGAGCGTGACGCCGGGAATGTTGAACCAGAAGCCAATCCAGGTGACGGTGAACTTGAGGTCGTTGGGATCCTTGCCACGATAGTTCGCGTAGCAATAGCGCGCACCGAGATAGGCCGCATTGACCAGCCGTCGCGTCTCATTGTTAATCAGGGGACCAAGGTAGCCGATGTGACCGGTCTCGGTGGCCATGGCGGCGTTGCAGCCGGCGATGGCCTTCATGAATTCCGCCTGACCCATGTAGTTGCCCAGGTTCTTGGGGCTGCCCTCGTCGAGGGCGTGATCGCCGGAAATGTTGATGAAGACCACTTCGGGGTACTTCGCGGCGACGACGTCAGTGTCGTCCTGGAAATCGTCGGAAGTGGTCAGGATGATTTGGGCCCCTTGCGCGACCATGTCATCCACTTGCTGCTCCAGGGTGGTTTCCGGACGATCTGCCGAATTCATCTTATCCAGGTAGATCATCTTGGCGCCGGGCAGTTTTTCTTCGACATAGCGCCCGGCCTCATAGTGCGCCTCACTCCAGCCGTGATCGTTGTACGGACCCACGAGAATCACGCCAAAGACGATTTCTTTGGCTTCCTCGGTCTTGGGGCCGCAAGCGCTGGCGAGCAGCGCTACGATAAAGAGGACTGCCAGGCTCTTCCAAATAGTTTTCTGGGACATAGGACCTCCTTCGCGTGTATTAAGGGTTGCGGGAAACCGACACTGGCCGGCCGTAGAGCGGGGCTCTCTGGCCTGCTAACCTTAGTGTAGCACAACCCCTGAAAACAGGCAACGTGAGCCGTGAGTAGTGAGCAGAGAGCCGTCGTTCGCACGTACGCGCCTTCCTACGTTCGGCAGGGCGCTCAAGCGGAAGGCTCCGGGGCCGGTTCGGCGAGCAAAAGTGCCGTGCGCGTGCAGCGACGGGGCGCGTCCGCCAATCCCAGCGCGCTGAGCACTTCATCGGGGCGGCCAGTAGCGCCTGCCCGCGCTTTCAGGCGCATGTCGAGCGCTACCGTCCAGGGCGCTGCCGCCGGCGCGACGCTGAGAGCTTCGAGGAGCTGCCGCAGGTCGTAGTGTTGATGGCGACGTCGGCCGCGTTTGGCGCGCAGCACGCTTTCTTCTTCCAGGAGCGCTGCACAGGCCGTTTCCGTCGCTGCGAGCTCCACCTGGCGCAGTAGGACGCGGTAGGTAGCGGCTGCCAGCTGCTCCGAGAGGGCCGGCGCGTCTTCGGGGACCAGCTCGACGTTCACGAGGCGCATGGCGGGCGGCAGCTGTCCCTCAAGCGCCGCGTTGATGGCCGCCGGTTCGAGCGGTTCGGTGAGCCAGAGGTCGAGCCATTCGGCGTCACCGCCGCAGCCAGTAGGGAGCGGCGCGGCGAACTGCATCTTCGGCCGGGGATTGAATCCCTGGCTGTAGCGCAGCGGCATCCCGGCGCGACGCACAGCGCGTTCCCAGAGCCGTCCCAAATCCAGCACGGAGACGTAAGCCAGCGGCCCGGCAGTGGCAAACGTCACTCGCACGCGGGTAGAGGGGCCGGGGAGCGGAGGGGCAGGGGAGCAAGGGAGAGAGGGAGAAGGGGAGAGAGGGGAAGCGGGATTAATTTGTTGGTTACTCATTACGCCTTACCCATTACTTATTTCTGCTATTGTGGACATTGCCATTCGGGACTGCGCAGCTGCGGGTAGTGCTGCAGGATGCCGCAGGCGTGACAGGTCTCGCGGCAGTCGCTCAGGAATTCGCCTGCCCGGCTGCGACGCGCGTCTTGTAGCAGAAAACGCTTTTCCACCCCGCTGAGCAGGTGATCCCATGGAAAGACCTCGTCCTCGGTGCGCGGGCGG
>JAAZNO010000117.1 GCA_012798275.1 Chloroflexota bacterium | reverse complement strand
TGGGCGAGCTCTGGGGCTACCTGGCGGGGTATGCCGTGGAAGACATTGCCACGCGGTGGCGCATCTATCCCACCATCGAGGGCTGGATGCGTCGGAATGGCGTCCTCACGGTGTTTTTGATGGGCTCGGTGCCCATGCCGCTCTTTGACCTCGCCGGCATCGCCGGCGGCGCGACCGGTTTCCCCGTGTGGAAGTTCTACCTTGCGACCTGGGCGGGCAAGACCCTCAAGGCGATCATTTTCGCCTGGGGCGGCCATTATGGCATCGCCTGGCTGGCGCAGATTCTGGGATTGTGAGGAAGGCTGACATGGAAATCCGGCTGCTCAAGCATGGACGTTTCTACACCGGCGAGCGTCAACGGCCCTGGACGGAGGCGCTGGCGTTGGCCGGGGAGCGCATCATCGCTACCGGCGTGGCGGCGCAGGAGTGGGCTGCGGCCCCCCACGTGCGCGTCGAGGACCTCGACGGCGCGCTGGTGTTGCCGGGACTGGTGGATGCTCACGTGCACTTGATGTGGTATGCCCTGAGCCTCGCCGGGCTGGAGCTGCGGGATCTATCACGCGAAGCGCTGCTGGCGGCAGTGGCGCAGCGGGCCGCCGCGACGCCCCCGGGAACCTGGATTCAGGGCCGGGGATGGGATCAAAACCTCTGGGCCGAGCCGCGTTTCCCGACGGCAGCGGAGCTCGATCGCGCGGCGCCGCATCATCCGGTGCTGCTCATCGCCAAGAGCGCTCACGCGGCGGTGGCCAACACGCTGGCCTTGCGCCTGGCGGGGCTGGAGGCGACCGCTGCCGATCCCGCGCACGGACGTTTTGGCCGCACCGCGAGCGGTGCGCTGGACGGGATGCTTTTCGAAGATGCGATGGGGATCGTTGAGGCGGCCATCCCGGCGCCGACGGCGGCGCAGGTTGCGGCAGCCCTCCGCGCCGCGCAACCTTTGCTGCTGCAGGCCGGTCTGACGGGCGTCCATGACGTGGACGGCGGGCCGGCTTTCGCCGCCCTGCAGCTGCTGCATCAGGAAGGCGCGCTGCAGCTGCGGGTCGTCAAATACGTGCGGCTGGAGGCGCTCGACGCCGCGTTGGAGGTGGGCCTGCGCAGCGGCTATGGCGATGACTGGCTGCGCTTCGGCGGCCTGAAGCTCTTTGCCGATGGCGCGTTGGGCTCGCGGACCGGCGCGCTGTTCGAGCCCTACGTGGGCGAGCCGGAGAACACCGGGCTGTTGACGCTCGAACCGGAGGTGTTGCGCGACAGCGCCCGCCGGGCTGTGGCGGGTGGATTGGCGCTGGCGATTCACGCGATCGGGGACCGCGCCAATCAGCTGGTGTTGGATGTCCTGGAGGAGGTGCGTCCCCTCGACCGGGGCTTGCGTCACCGAATCGAGCACGTGCAGCTGCTGCGGCCGCAGGACGTCCCCCGGCTGGCGCAGCTGGGCGTCGTGGCCTCGATGCAGCCGATTCATGCCCCCCACGACCGGGCGATGGCGGAGCAGTATTGGGGAGAGCGCTGCCGGCTCGCGTATGCCTGGCGCTCGGTGCTGCAGACTGGCGCGACGCTTGCCTTTGGCTCCGACGCGCCCATCGAAACGTTCGACCCGCTGTTGGGGATCTATGCCGCCGTGACCCGGCGCCACGAGCGCGATGGCGCTCCCGGTCCCGAAGGCTGGCAGCCGCAGGAACGGCTCACGCTGGCCGAGGCCATCGAGGGCTTTACCGGCGG
>JAAZNO010000667.1 GCA_012798275.1 Chloroflexota bacterium | reverse complement strand
GCCAGTTCCGGGGCGCGATCCTGCCGCGGGCGTTGCTCCACGCCCAGCGATTCCGCCACGGCGCCCGTTTCCTCCCCCGGCTTCTGGGTCAGCTCGCGCACCTGCTCCACGATCTTGTCAATGGAGATGTTCGGCACGATGAAAGCCAGCAGGACCAGCCCCACTGTGATCAAAGCCGAGGCGCCCAGTAAGTCGCCGCGGATCTCGCGAGAGAAATCAATCCCCGCGGCTTCCCAGCGTTTCTCACGGTCGAAATGAGCGGCCACCGCGAGCAACAATAGCGACCACCCCATGAGAAAGATCAACGCCACCGTCTCGGCCCACGCATACGAGAGGACCGTCCCCAGCAGGATGCCCAGCGGCACGACGGCCTCCAGCGCCTGTCGGCGCCGGTGCAGCAGCCATCCCGCCCACAGCGCCGCCACCCACAATACCACCCCCCACACCAGCGTCGCCGCCACGGGATCATAAGTCGGCTCGCCGCGAAAGAACAGCCGTAACCACTCGCCCGCGCGGCTCCACAGCGTACTCGTCGCCACGCCCAGCTCCCCCAGCTTCTGCGCCAGCGAGCCCAGGCCCGGCGCCGGGCGCCCGACAGGCTCCAGCCCCAACCACGAGGGCGCGTGCAGCAGGAGGTTGGCCCACAGCGCGCGGACGCCATCGGACACATAGGCCGCGAGGTATCGCAGCACGTCCAGCAAGAGCTTATCGAGCCGCCCTACCCGCATGAAGACCGCCACGATCCCCGAAAGCGCCGCGATGAGGGCAACCAGCCACGGCTTGAGTTTGGAGGCTCCCAGTGCCCATCCCAGCAGCAACGCCAGGGCGCCCACCAACCACAGGAGCGTGAATTCCAGCCCACGCACCACACTCGCCATCCCACTGGCGACACTCCCCAGAATTGCCAGCGCCAGCACGAGCATGGCGAGGTTCCATCCTCCGACGCGCCGCGCCAGGGAACGCAGCCACCGCTTCACCAGGGAGGGCTGTTCGGTCTCGCCATGGGAGGGCAAAGGAGCCTCTCGTATGCTCATGCCAGAGACCTCCAGGAAGTATCGGACGCCACCCGTTGGACCGGCACGGCCTTACCTGTGCCCAACACTTTCCATTCCCAATGTCCCTGAACGCCGGGATGCGCCAGCGGATGGTCGAGCAGGTCCTGGGTGATCACAGCATTGGCCACGCCGAGCTGATTCAAGGTCGCGCGAGCGGCAGCGACGCTCCCCGATCCGCCAAAAGAGACGGGATCCAGCAACAACACCGTGGGAACCACCCCGCGCCGCAAGAGCGGGACGAGCTTCTCCAGCCACGGTCCCTCCACGGCCGGCGTGATGATGATCAACGTCGTGCGCTGCCCCAATGTCGGCTGGACTCGCTGCAGCAGCTCGGCCAGGGAACGCCGGCCACGGTTGACGAGTGCCAGCGTACGGAGGATTTCCCAGCGCTGTCCCTCCCCGCTTTGAGGCGGCAACCACACCAGCTCCTCGCCGTGGGCCACCAGTCCCACCGCGCGCCGCGCCCGCAAGCCGCGATCCGCCAGGGAGGCGGCCAGAATCACCCCCAGTTCATCGGTGGAATTCTCCCCCACGCCAACCTGCACCCGCGCGTCCATGTCCAGGAGGATCCACCAGTCGCCCGCCGGCGTGCCATCAAACAGGCGGACATAGAGCTCCTGATGGTGCGCGGAAAGCTTCCAGTGCACCCAGCGACGGCTGTCGCCGGGAACGTAGGGGCGCACGCCCGAAGCGCTGATAACCCGGTCG
>JAAZNO010000116.1 GCA_012798275.1 Chloroflexota bacterium | reverse complement strand
CGCGTGGGGCGGACGCCCCGATCAGGCACTCGCCAATCTGCTGCTGCTCGCGCTGCCCGCCCTGGTCGGACACGAAGTTTTGCTCGCCGGCGCCGGGTGGGTCATCCGCTGCCTTCACGGCGGCGAGACGCTCACGCTGCAGGGGCGGCCCGGCGACACCGTTTCCCTCCTTCCTCTCGGCGGCGACGCGGTCGGCGTGACTACCGCCGGGCTCGCCTTCCCCCTGCGCGGCGAGACCCTGCGCTTCGGCCCCGCACGCGGCGTGAGCAACGCGATGGAGGGGGAAGTGGCGACGGTGACGCTGGGAAGAGGGTTGCTGTGGTGCTTTTGCAAGAAATTGTGATAGGCGATAGGTGATGGGTAATTTCTGGCTACGGAGGTTGCCATGAAACGCTCTATACTTTTGTTAGCAGTGATTTTTCTCCTCGCCGGATGCGCCGCGCCGACGCCGGCCGGGCCGCAGACGTTGCGCGTGATGACACACGACAGCTTCAGCGTCAGCGAGGACGTGATTGCCGCCTTCGAGGCCGAGCACCACGTCACGGTGCAATTCCTCAAGGCCGGCGACGCTGGCACGATGCTCAACCAGGCCATCCTGAGCAAAGACAGTCCCCAGGCCGACGTGCTCTACGGGGTGGATAACACGTTCCTCAGCCGGGCGCTGGAGGCGGGGATTTTTATCCCCTACAAGGCTCAGGGACTGGATCAGGGCTTCGACGCCTACCAGCTGGATCCCGAGTACCGTGTGGCGCCCGTGGACTTCGGCGATGTGTGCCTCAACTACGACAAGGCCTATTTCGCAGAACACGCCCTGGCCATCCCCCAGAGCCTCGCCGACCTGACCCGGCCCGAATACAAAGGGTTGCTGGTGGTGGAAAACCCCGCGTCGTCGTCGCCGGGGCTGGCGTTCCTCATCGCCACCATCGGCGTCTTCGGCGAGGAGGGCTATCTCGACTATTGGCGCGCGCTCCGCGCCAACGACGTGCGGGTAGTCGAGGGTTGGGACACCGCCTACTACACCGAGTTCAGCGGCGGCGCCTACAGCGAAGGCACGCGCCCCCTCGTGGTGAGCTACGCCACGAGCCCCGCCGCCGAGGTTTACTTCAGTGAGGGCGCGCTTACCGAGCCGCCGACGGGAGCCATCACCGCGCCGGGGACGTGCTTCCGCCAGATCGAGTTCGCCGGCATCCTCAAAGGCACCCAAAACCAGGAACTGGCGCAAGCCTTCATCGAATTCCTGCTAAGCGCCCCCTTCCAAAGCGACATTCCCTTCCAGATGTGGGTCTTCCCCATCAGCCACGAGATCAAACTTCCTGACTCCCCCTTCACCCACTACGCCGAAATCGCCGATTCCCCCGTTAGCGTGCCTTATACGAGCATCGAACAGCACCGCGAGCGCTGGATTCAGGAATGGACGGAGGTGGTGCTGCGGTAGGCCGTCCGTGAAACGTCGCAACGGCATTTGACGCTTCTATTTGGCCCTGGAATGAGGTATACTGAAGGTATCAACCGTTGGGCCCGTTGGGCTTGACGAGGCCATCGAAAAGTTTATGCGGATGGACTGGCGAGAATACATCCACGCTGATTTCAATATCCTGATGGGCAAGCCGGTTTTCCGGGGCACCCGCGTGCCCGTAGACCTCATCCTGGGGAAAATGGCCACGGGTGAAATCATCGAACAAGCCCTCGAAGCCTACCCGCGCTTGACCCGCGAAGCGATCCTGGCCGCGCTGGCTTTTGCAGCTGCGACGCTTCGCGCCGATGCTATTTGCCCTGTCCTGACGCCGCATGAAATTCGCCGCCGACGGGAGCAGGATTCTCCCATCATGGTGCGTCATGGCACGCATTCGCCCTCAATCTTAATTGGCTTGTGAACACCTATACCACCCGCCGCGTTTCGCGTCTCGCGCTTCACACCTCCCGCCTCACCCGTTACGCCTTACTCCTTTTCCCGCTGCTCTTCCTCGCGCTCTTTTACTTCTATCCGCTGACGGCGATTTTCGGCGCGAGTTTCGCCGGCAGTGCCTGGGCCGACGTAACCGCGCGCCTCTTCAGCACCACAACGCTGCGCGTGCTGGGCTTCACCTTCGGGCAGGCGACGCTCTCCACCGCGCTGACATTGCTCCTGGGCCTGCCCGGCGCCTACGTCTTCGCCCGCTACGAGTTCCCCGGCAAGGCGCTGCTGCAAGCGCTGGCAACCGTGCCCTTCGTGCTGCCTACCGTCGTCGTTGCCGCGGCGTTCACGGCGCTATTGGGCAGCTACTCGCCGCTGCGTTACACCCTCGGCGCGATTCTGCTGGCGCACGTCTTCTACAATATGACGCTGGTGCTGCGGATGGTAGGCGGCTTCTGGGCCAACCTCGACCCGCGCCTGGAAGAGGCCGCGCGGACGCTGGGCGCGTCCCCCTGGCGCGCCTTCCGCGAGGTGACGCTGCCCCTGCTCGCCCCAGCGTTGGGTGCGGCGGCGCTGTTGGTCTTCGTCTTTTGCTTCACCAGCTTCGGCGTGATCCTCATCCTCGGCGGGCCGCGCTTCGCCACGCTGGAGGTGGAAATCTACCGGCAGACGATCGCCTTCGCCAACCTCCCTCTGGCCGCGGCCCTCGGCCTGGTGCAGCTCCTCATCACCCTGGCGCTCACGCTGACCTACACCCGCCTGCAGGCACGGCTCGCGCGTCCGCTGGAACTCCGTCCGCAGTGGGCCACCCAACGCCGCCCGCACAAGCCCACCGAGATCGCCCTGCTGCTGGCGACCGTGACGCTGTTGGGCTTGCTGCTTGCCGTCCCGCCGCTCACCCTCGTCGCGCGCTCCTTCGATGGCGGCCTGCGCTATTACGCCGCACTTTTCGAAAATCCACGCCGCTCCATCTTCTACGTCCCGCCGATCGCGGCGGTATGGAATTCCGTGCGCTTCGCCCTGGCGACGATGGCGCTCGCGTTGCTGCTAGGCCTGCTCACCTCGCTGGCGCTCTACCGGCAGCGGCAAAGCTGGCTGCTCGACGCGCTGTTCATGCTCCCGCTGGGGACCTCGGCGGTGACGCTGGGCCTGGGGTATCTCCTCAGCATGAGCCGTCCGCCGCTGGCCCTGCGGGGGACGCCGCTGCTCATCATCTGCGGGCACACGCTCGTCGCCCTGCCCTTCGTCGTGCGGAGCCTGCTGCCCGCGCTCCACTCCATCCGCCCGACGCTGCGCGAGGCTGCGGCGACGTTGGGCGCTCCGCCCGCGCGCGTCTTCGTCGAAGTGGACCTGCCCATCATCCAACGCGCGCTCGCCGTCGGCGGCGTCTTCGCCTTCACCGTCTCCATGGGCGAATTCGGCGCCACGTCCATGATCGCTCGCCCCGAACTTCCGACGCTCCCCCTCGCCATCTATCGTTTCCTTTCTCTGCCGGGTGCGGTAAACTATGGGCAGGCGTTGGCGATGTCCACGATTCTGATGGCGGTCTGCGTCGTGGGCTTCGTGGCGATGGAACAGCTCCGACCGCCGGGGATGCAGACGTTTTAAGGACGGGGGATGGGGTAAGGGGTGATGGGAGATAGTAATGGAATGAGCGAAGAAATTGCGAGCACCCCGCTGGTTTTTCACGGCAGCTGGGCTGACGAGCGCTTCTTTCTCTGGGCCGAGAGCGCGGAAGCCGCGCCGCGCCCCCGGGGCCGCCAACCGAAGCTTCCACCCCATCCGCACGCTGCGACGCCGGCCGCCCTGCGCGCCCGTCTGTCCCAGGTTTTGCCCACCATAGACTGGGCCGCTACGCCCGAATTGACCTGTGGCATATTTCTCCCCACCCGGCGGGACACGCCATTGCTCCCTCCCTGGCTCATGCCGGAGCCGCCGGGGGATACGGCTGATGATGAGGAAGCGCCGGTAGTCTTGGGCGCCTGGAAGGTCAACGGCCTGGCGCTGGACGTGCTGCCGGCCCTGGACTTGCTCATCGCGTTGCCGGCCGCCTCGGCGGACTTGTACAGCCGCCAATGGGGCGATGATCTCCGCTACTGGAGCGCCGTTGCCAAGTTCGGGCTGGAACTGCTGGCCCGCCAGGCATACCTGCCGGGCCTCACCGAACACGAGGGCCATTACCGCGCGGTTTGGCTGCCAATTTGGGACACGCCGGAAGATCGTACCCGCCTCAAGCGGCTCACGGAAGCCTGTCCGCCCGTCGCGCGGGCGCTCTTCGAGGTCCAGACCCCTGCCGATCCGGCCCGGGCCCCCGCGCCGCACACGTTGCTGGAGAGCTTCCTCAAACAACTGGTGGACGTGGCCGTCCGCGATTGGGGACGCGCACACCTCGACGCCCGCCACAAGCCGCCGACCGGCGTCGCCGGGACCTGGTGGACGGCGCTATGGGCCGTCGAGGGCAGCATTCTGGCCTCCCCCAGGGAACGTCGGGAGCTCGCCGCGCTCTACGAGGCCTGGCAGGAATGGCTGGCGCAGCTGCGGGGCGCGGCCGAGGCCCCTTTCCGCCTGAGTTTCCGGCTTGAAGCGCCTGAAACCGACCCCGAAACGGGCATGGCGCGCAAGCCGGAGTGGAGCTTGCACTATTTCCTGCAGGCCAACGACGACCCGAGCCTGTTGGTGCCGGTGGAGCAGGTGTGGTCCGCGCGCAGCGGCACGCTGGAATACCTCAACTACCGTTTTGAGAACGCGCAAGAACACGTGTTGGCAGGGCTGGGACTGGCGGCCCGCCTTTTCCCACCCATCAAGCAGAGCCTGCGTACCGCCCGTCCCCGGGCCTGCACGCTATCTGCCGACGAGGCCTTCGCCTTTTTGCGTGAAGTGGGTCCGCTGCTCGAAGGCAGCGGCTTCGGCGTGCTCGTCCCGCCGTGGTGGAACAAACCCGGCGCACGTCTCAGCGTCCGCGCCAAAATGAAAGCCGATCCCAACATCATCGGCAAGGGAATCTTGAGCCAGGACGCCCTCGTCACTTTCGATTGGGAGCTGGCCCTGGGCGATGAGCCGCTCAGCCGCGAGGAGTTTGAGCGGTTGGTGGCGCTCAAAATGCCCCTGGTGCAGGTGCGCGGTCAGTGGGTGCTCTTGCAGCCAGAGGAAATCGAAGCAGCCATCGCGTTCTGGAAAAAGCAGCAACAGCAGCTCAGCTTCGCTGAAGCTCTGGCAATGGCGCAGGGAGCCACGACAACAATCAACGGCCTGCCGGTGAGCCAGGTGCAGGCCACAGGTTGGCTGGCCGATTTGTTAGAGCAATTGCGAGACGGCGAAAAACTGGCCGAAGTGCCGCAGCCGAGAGCTTTTGTGGGGCAATTGCGGCCCTATCAGCAACGCGGCGCTTCATGGCTGGCGTTCATGCGGCGTTGGGGCCTGGGAGCCTGCCTGGCGGATGACATGGGCCTGGGGAAGACCATCCAGGCCATCGCGCTGCTGCTGCACGAACGGGAAAGCGGGGAGGGGCCCCTAGGACCAGCGCTGCTGATATGCCCCACCTCGGTCGTGGGCAACTGGAAGCGCGAAGTGCAGCGCTTTGCCCCCTCCCTCAAGGTGCTGGTGCATCACGGCGCCGAACGCGAGCGCGGCACGGATTTGCTGGATGCCATCCGCACCCATGATCTCGTCATCAGCACCTATGGCTTGCTGCGGCGCGACGTGGAGACGCTGGCGAAAGTCGTCTGGGATACTGTCATCTTGGATGAAGCGCAGAACATCAAAAATCCGCACGCCAAACAGACGCAGGCAGTACGGCAGCTGCAGGCCCGGCAACGGATCACCCTCACCGGCACGCCGGTCGAAAACCGCCTGTCGGAATTGTGGTCGCTCATGCAATTCCTCAATCCCGGCCTGCTCGGCTCGCAGGCCAGCTTCCGCAGCCGCTTCGCCCTGCCCATCGAGCGCTATCAAGACGCCGAGGCTGCTGCGCGCTTGCGGGGACTGGTTGGCCCGTTCATCCTGCGCCGTCTCAAGACCGATCCCGCGATTATCCAGGATCTGCCGGACAAACTGGAAATCAAGACCTACTGCACGCTCACGCCGGAGCAAGTCACCCTTTACCAGGCGGTGGTGGAAGCCACGCTCACCAGGGTGGAAAAAGCCGAGGCCGAGGGGGAATCGGAGTTCTCGCGGCGCGGCGCCGTCCTCGGCGCGCTTTTGCGGCTCAAACAGATCTGCAATCACCCGGCGCACTACCTGGGCGATGGGTCGCCGCTGCCGGGGCGTTCGGGAAAGCTCGACCGGCTCACGGAGATGCTGGAAGAGGTGCTGGAGGGGCATGAACGCGCACTCATCTTCACCCAGTTTGCCGAAATGGGGCAGCGGCTCCAGCATTACCTGCAGACGCTCTTCGGTGTGGAAACGCTCTTCTTGTACGGCGGCACCCCGTCCCAACAGCGCGACAGGATGGTGGCGCGGTTCCAGGAACCGGATGGCCCGCCCCTGTTCGTGCTGTCGCTCAAGGCGGGCGGCGTCGGCCTGAATCTGACCGCCGCCAATCACGTGTTCCACTTCGACCGCTGGTGGAATCCCGCCGTCGAAGATCAGGCCACCGATCGCGCCTTCCGCATCGGCCAAACGCGCGACGTGCAGGTCCACAAGCTCATCTGCGCGGGGACGCTGGAAGAACGCATTGACACGCTCATCGAGAGCAAGAAAGCCCTGGCGCAAAGCGTCATCGGTGCCGGCGAGGATTGGCTCGCCGACCTGAGCACGGAAGAATTGCGGGAAATTATCGTCCTGCGGGAGACGTAAACGCCTCGTCACAGACAAGGTGCCTTCAGACTGACAGCGAAGGACAGCGCCATGTCCAGAAAACACTCCAGTTACTATGAGAACTATTGGCCCAGCTATGAGAGCACACGACCGCGCCCTGCCGACGGCATCAAAGCCAGGGCCCAACGCGGCAGCTTCACCTCGACCTGGTGGGGCGATCGCTGGATCAAGGCCCTCACCCCTCTCATGGACAGCGGACGCCTGAGTCGGGGACGGAGCTATGCGCGCAAGGGGCAGGTGCTGGAAATCAACATCCACCCGGGAAAAGTGACGGCGCGGGTCCAGGGCTCACGCCCCACCCCCTACAAAGTGACCATCGAGCTCAAGCCGCTCACCGATGGGCAATGGGGCGCGGTGTTCGATGCGCTGGCGGGACAGGCCCTCTACGCGGCGCAGCTGCTCAACGGCGAAATGCCCGACGACATCGAAAGCGTCTTCAACGCCGTGCATGTGCCCCTCTTCCCCTCCACACGCGGCGATCTGGGCAGCGACTGTTCCTGCCCGGATTGGGCCAATCCCTGCAAGCATGTGGCGGCGGTCTACTACCTCCTGGGCGAACGCTTCGACGCCGATCCGTTTTTGCTCTTCACGCTGCGAGGCCGCACCAAGGAGCAGGTAGCGGCGGAATTGCGGAAACGCCGCGCGGTCGGTGCGCCCGTCAGCGAGGAACTCACGCCTTACGCGCCCGCTGCCATCTCCGCCGCGCCGGTCGCGCCGCTGGCGGAAAGCCTGGCGCACTACTGGGGCTCGGCGCAGGCGCTGGCGGGTTTCCGCGTGCAGATTGCAGAGCCGCCGGTCGCGTTGGCGCTTCTCAAGCGCGTGGGGCTGCCCGATTTCATCGAGCCGGGGTTCTTCCGCGCCCAATTGGAACGCAGCTATCCCGCCGTCACTGAGAAAGCGCTGGCGGT
>JAAZNO010000115.1 GCA_012798275.1 Chloroflexota bacterium | reverse complement strand
CGGCAGGCCGGCCTTCAGGCGCACCCCTAACAGGTCCCAATATTCAGCCATCGGGAAAGAGTCCCACGCGCCGTCGCGATAGCGGTACGGCGCCCAGTTGATCGCGGCAATCGTGTTAAGCGGCTGACCGGTCAGGTTAAAGGTCACCCCATTGTTGACGATGGTGCGCGTGGCTGGCGTATCCAGGTTGGCGCCGCGATAGTATTCCTCGCGGGCAAACAACAGACTCGGCGTCGTATCAGTATAAACGGCGAAGTTGGTATTCAAGATGCGCAGCGTGTCGGTCATCATCACGAAGGCCACGTGATCTTGAGTGGGATACGTCACCGTCTCGACCTGGAGTGTGGCGGTGGTCGGAATCCCCCAGCGCAGCGTCTCGGTGACGGTCGCGGGCAACGGCGCGTCGAAGCGGCGGCTGATCGTGTCATCGGCGACCGTGACGCCGTCGAAGGTCGTGGCCACACCCAGGTCGCGGACGTCGTTGTCATTCGCGTCGCGGCCTGACAGAAAGACCTCTTCCAGGCCCGCCGACAGCGGCCACAACCAGTTGTCTGTGGGCGCCACTTTGGCGGCGGGGTCTTCCCACACAATCGCCATGTTGAAGCCGTGATCCTCGCGCACCGATAGGCCGGTGAGGTACCACTCGTCGCTGTACATGTGCACGACCTCGGAGACGTTCAGGTCCCAGCTCTCCCGATAGTCGCACCATTTTTCAGCCGCTTGAGCGGTGACGCCGGCCGGCATGGATTTGCACATGTCCGACAGCGCCTGCACCATCCAGACGAGGCGCACCTTTTGCGCGGCGCTGCCCAGGCTGCCGTTGTTGGGGAAATAGGGCATGCGCGCCGAGAAAGCCACCCGGCCGCCGCCCGAGGCGTCGGGGACGACGTTGACCGGCACGTACAGCGCCACAGCGCCGGACTCACCCTGGTCGCGCGCGGTGACGCCGTAAGCCGCCAACGGCGCGGGATCCACCATGCGGTCGGTATAGCCGCCGGTCGTCAGGTCGGGGATTTGCGCACAGGCCGGTGTGTGGCCGACCCCCGACATGATGACGAAATGATCGCCATCGGCGATATCGGTCAGGCGGACGTTGTTCACGGTCCACGTATAAGGATTCGGCGGGTTTGTGACGGTCACTTCACCCACCTTGTCCCCTGGACTGCCGCACGTGCCCGCGTACACCCCCATCCACTTGAAGGAACTGCCGGAGGTGCGTCGCACTTCCACCACCGTTGCCGGTGCGGAAGAAGTGCCGCCCGGCTTAAAATTCAACGTGGCCGACAGCCAGGTGGTGAAGATCGGCGGCGTCGTGCTGACCGGCCAGGAAGTATCCACACCTTGAAGCTGCACGCGGGTCTGCATCGCGGTCGTGAAGGGGAGCGGCAGATTGGCGCCGCTCAGTTCGACTTCGAGCATGGGGACGAGACGCACGTCGCCATTTTGCGCGCGCGGATCCGCAGCACGCTCCGCCGCCGACATGGCATCGGCGAAGGTGGCGTCGTTGCCCGTCTGCCGTTGGATTTGGCCCTGCTCGTCGCCGCTCGGCCAATCGAGGACGTTCAGCACATACGTCAGGTGCTGCGGATCAACCGGGCGCAACTGGAAATCCGCCACGACGGGGTAGTAACTCGTCGTCCCGGCTTTGAGCGCGAAGTCGCTCGCCTTCCACTGGAAGGGATTCGTGCGGCCGAAGGGCGTCGTCTGCCCCACCACGGTGAACGGCGATAGGTCTGCCTGATCGGGCACTTGATCGCCGTCGCTGTCGAGATCGAACAGGTTGGGGACGCCGTCGCCATCGGTGTCGCGGCAGGCCGTGTCCACGCCCGGGGTCACGCCATTGACCGTGCGGCGTTCAGGACATTCCAGGTTATCGGCCAGCCCGTCCTTGTCTGTGTCCGCCTTGTTGGGATTGCTGTACCAGTGCTGGTCCTGATAGACAAAGCCGACGACTTCCAGGTTATCGCTGATGCCGTCGCCGTCGGTATCGAGGTCGGTGGGGGAAGTGCCCAGGCGCAGGACTTCCCATCCATCCCACAGCCCATCGCTATCGGTATCCCGGTTCGTGGGCCCGGTGCCGATCACGCTTTCCTGGCAATCGGTCAGCAAGTCATTGTCTGAATCAGTCGTCTTCTCTTTATCCGTACATTGGCTGTAAGGATCGTCTTCCGCGCTGGCCTGGCTCAACGTGACCTTCAGGGGGAGCGATGCGGGCGGCGCGACGACCGGCTGTTCAATATTCTGCAGCGGGTCCTGGTTGGGATTCCAGGCGGGATCGGCCTGTTGGGCCTGCGCCTCGGCATATTGCGTCTGTTCAGCCTGCTGTTGCTCAAAAGCCGCTTGCTGGGTCGCCTGCTCATCCATAAACGCCGCCGCCTGGAGGCTGTTGAACAGCGGGGCGACAATCATCGAGAGGACCACCGTCACCACAATCGCGGCATATACGACCCGCGAGCGACGGCGCGTGACGAGCACGAGGGCCATGCCGAGCACCCCCAGCCCCAGACCGCTGCGGGCCCCGGCGGTCTGCCAATCATTGACCGTGCGCGGCAGGCCCAAAGCGGCAGCGAGCGCCTTCGCCGCCCCAGGGGCCTGAGCCGCGGCGAAGGCGCTGAAATCGGTCTGCAGCTCGGCCTCGATCTGCTCGCCGTTGGCCTGGGACGGATATAGGATGTGAAGCGATAAGCGCAGCGGCAAGCCGTCTGCCCCCACCCACACCATGCCCTCACCCGTCGCCTCATGGTAAACATTGGACACGTCCAGCGTGATCCCGACAGGCAGTTCCCCTTTGCGCGTCAGTTCCTCTTCCAGTTGATCGCGCACGTAACGCGCCAGGCTCGGCCCATCGAGCGTGAAGGCGTATTGGGTGGCGTAGACAGCATAAGGCGAGTCTGGCAGACTGACCGATGCGCCCATCTCGACCACGTCCTTGACGCCGGCCAGATACGCCATCAAATCGTTGCCAGGGGCGAATGCGCCGGCGAAATCGGGCATCTCTTGCCACTCGCCGCCGCTCGTGCGGCCATACGTCTTGTCGCCCTCCAGGCGGATCTCGACGCCGTCCTGCCCGTTCAGCGCGTTGCCGCCCTCGTTCCACAAGGTCATCAGGAACTGGCGTTGGACCGTGTCAGTCTGGCCTTCGAGGTACACGTTTTCCACGCGGCTGCTGCGCCCCACATTCGCGAGCGCCGGCGCGGGGTAGGTCGTCTGGACAATTTCTGTGCGGAACTGGTAGGCCCCGGCTTGTGCGGCCCGCGCCCATGCCTCTTGCACGGCCTGCAGCGGATCACCGGCATCGGCTGCCCGGACAGCAGACAGTCCTCCGGCCATCACCGTGAGCAACATGCCGACGACGATCAACACACGGCTTAATGACTCATGCCAGCGCTTCATTATCTAATCCTCCGTAAGTAGTCGAGAGTCAAACCGCACTCCCCTCCACCCAGGCCTGACAGCGCGCTACGTTTCGCCGTCTGTCCAGGCGTCATCGAACACATCAGACTGGGACTTATGCGCCGCTAACGGGGTGGGCAACTTGCCCGTCTCCAGAAATTCCACCAGCGCCGCCAGACTGGGGAACGTCTGACGTTGGCTGGTTTGGCAATCTTCCAACACGGCGGCCAACGTCGGTTGGTCATCCCGCTCTACCTGCCAGACGCGCAAAATGTAGGATTTATAGCCAGGTGCTAAAGTCATGCTTTCCATAATACACCGCGAGCGTGCGTCAAACGTGCGTTTGAGCATATTCTGGGCTTGGATTTATAATGAATTCAGTGCCACAGCCTCACGATTCCGCAAGTACAACGCAGAGGGAGCATCACACTGAGCAGATTGACGATCTATCTCTTGGGGAACGTCCAATTCCGCCTGGACGACGAGCCGCCCCTGCCCCTGGCAGCAGGCAAGACGAGCGCGCTGCTGTCCTACCTGGCGATGGAGACCGCCCAGCCGCATCCCCGGCAGCTCCTGGCCGAGAGGCTCTGGCCGGAGCGCACCGACGCCGGGGCATTGAGCGCACTGCGCTTTGCCCTGTCAAACCTGCGCAGCATGTTACACGACCGGGACGCCGCCATCCCGTTTCTACTGACCGATCGTTCTTGCGTGCAACTGAATCCGCAGGCGGGGATCTGGGTAGACGCCGTGGCATTCCGCGAGAGGACCACCGCATGTGAGGCAGCTCCATCAGCGGAGGCCCTGCGCGAGGTTCTGACGCTGTACCGGGGCCCTTTTCTACAGGGCTTCAACCTGGGGGACAGTTTGGATTTCGAGAGCTGGGCGCTGCGCACGCGCGAACAACTCGAACGCCAGTGGCTGCGCTTGCTGTACCTCCTCGGCGCCGCCCAGGAAATGGCCACGAACTATGCTGAGGCAGCAGACACCTATCGCACTATCCTGGACACTCAACCCTGGGACGAGCAGGCCCATCAATGTGTCATGCGCGTGTTGGACGCCAACGGCCAACACGGCGCGGCCCTGGCGCAGTATGCGGACTGTCGCCGGGCGCTAGGCGACCTGGGGATAGAACCAGGACGCGCCACCAACGCG
>JAAZNO010000666.1 GCA_012798275.1 Chloroflexota bacterium | reverse complement strand
TGCCTTCTGGCGTCAGGAGAACAACAACCGCTTTGATCTCATCGCCGACCGCGACAGCTATACGGCAGGCGACACCGCCGAAATCCTCATTGCCTCGCCCTACAGCGGCACCGTGCGGGCGCTGATCACCATTGAGCGGGGGCACATCATCACAGCCGAGGTGCGCACCCTGACGAGCACCTCGGAAGTGCTGCGCGTCCCCATCCGCGCCGATTACGCGCCCAATGTTTTCGTCTCCGTGCTCCTCATGCAGGGAGCGGAGAGCGCTTCGCAGGGGATGGCGAGCTTCAAATTGGGCATGGTGGAGCTGCCGGTTTCGGTGGCGGATAAGGCGCTGCAAATCCGCCTCATCCCCGACCGGGACATGGAGGCAGGGGAGACGTATCGCCCGCGGGAGAAAGTCCACTACGAGATCCTGGCGACCGACGCTCAGGGCAAGCCAGTGGACGTGGAGCTCTCCCTGCGGTTGGCGGATCTGGCCGTGCTGGCGCTTGCCGATGAGCCGGGGCCGACGTTGCTGGAGACTTTCTGGCAGCCGCGGGGCGTGGGGGTGCGAACCAGCGTGCCGTTGGTGGTCGCGCTAGAGGCTTCCAATCGCGATCTCGCGCCCGGCGGGAAGGGCGGCGGAGGGGGCGCTGTGGACGGCGGCCTCGTCCGCACGAATTTCGCCGACACTGCCTTTTGGGATCCGTTGGTGCGGACCGGCCCGGAGGGACGCGCAGAAGTGGAGGTGACACTGCCCGACAATCTCACGACCTGGCGGATGCAGGCGCGTGGCGTCACTGCCGACGCGCGGGTGGGGCAGGCCGATGTGGACGTCTTGAGCACGCTGGACCTGCTGGTGCGGCCGATCCTGCCGCGTTTCTTCGTCGTGGGGGATCGTGCAGAAATCGGCGCCGTGATCCACAACCATACTACCGCGACATTAACCGTCGAGGTGGTCCTCACGCCGCAGGGATTGGAGCTCGATAGCCCGGCGCGCCAGAGCGTCACGGTGGCGGGCGGCGACAAGGTCAGCGTGCTGTGGCCCGTCACGGCGCCTGCGGCTGAAGAAAGCGTGCGCGTCCGCTTTGAAGCGCGCGCCGGCCGGCTCTACGACGCGCGGGAGGACGTCGTCCCCGTTTACCGCTACGCGACGCCGGAGGTCGTGGCGACGACCGGCGTGATGGAAGAGCCGGGGCTGCGCCAGGAGCTGGTGCAGCTGCCGCCGGCCTTCGATCCCACGCAGGGCGAGCTGGTCGTGCAGCTCTACGGCTCGTTGCTCGGCGCGACGCAGGAGGCGTTGGGCTATCTGGAGCACTATCCCTACGAGTGCACGGAGCAGACGGTGAGCCGTTTCCTGCCCAACGTCGTCACCTATCGCGCCCTGCAGGAATGGGGCGTGGCCGAGCCGGAGCTGCGCGCTAAACTGGAGGCGTTGGTCGCGCTGGCAACGCAGCGGTTGTACACTCAGCAGCATTACGACGGCGGGTGGGGCTGGTGGACGACGGACGAAAGCCAGATCACTCTCACAGCCTATGCGTTGCACGGCTTGCTCGAAGCGCATCGCGCGGGCTTTGCCGTGGACACAGACGTCATGGCGCGGGCGGTGGGCTACCTGCGCGAGAATCTGCCTTCGATCACGGCTGAGACGGACGCCGCCGTTGCCAATCGCCTGGCCTACATGCTGTACGTGCTGGGCGAATATACCGGCGTCTTCGGCGAGGAAGTGGGGGAGGGGGAGCTGGGACGCGCCAATCAGCTCTTTGCCTCGCGCCGCTTGCTGGATCAATACGGCCAGGCATTCCTGGCCATGGCGTTGCATACCCTGGCGCCCGAAGCCTCGTCGCGGGTGGAGACGCTGCTCAGCGAGCTGCTCGATCACGCCCTCCTTAGCGCGACCGGGACGCACTGGGAGGAAGCGCGCGCTGATTATTGGAACATGAGCACCGACGTCCGTAGCACGGCGATTGTGTTGTGGACGTTGGCGCAGCTCAAGCCCGACAGTCCCGAGCTGGCCAATGGCATCCGCTGGTTGATGGCCGGCCGGCGCGAGGGCTATTGGGAATCCACGCAGACGACGGCGTGGGTGCTCCTGGCGCTCACCGAGGCGATGCGCGCGACGGGCGAGCTCGAGG
>JAAZNO010000114.1 GCA_012798275.1 Chloroflexota bacterium | reverse complement strand
TGCTATTGACGCCGTTGCTGTTTTTCGCGGGTGCGCAATTCCGCAGCGAGTATCGGGAGGCGCGCTTGGGAAAAGGGCACATGATCACGCAGCAGGTACGTCAGCACGTGGATGTAGTCGCGCCGTTCATTGCTTCGGTGCGTGATGTGCCGGGCCTGGAGCGTTACCTGCGCGATAGTATTGCCGGTCAGCCGGAGCTGGCTTTCGCGGCCCTGGTACGCGGCGATGGCATCATCGTGCTGCATTCGACGTCGGGTATGGCGGGGCAGGTCCTGATGGATCTGAACGTCCCGGATGTGCAAGTCCTCCAGACGCGCGTGCCGCAGTACGGTAACCTGCATCTCGTGGTCCGCCGCATGACTCGTCCCGACATCTCCGGGCAACGCTTGTACGCCGTGGTGGGGGCTTATAGCCCGATCGTCGATCCCCCCTGGTTGCCCTGGTTGCCGGTGGGCGGTGTGCTGATTTTGGCGCTGTTGTTACTGGTGCTGTTGCAGGTCTTCATGCGGCGCGCGGTGCTCAAACCCTTGGAGCAGCTCGCTGAGGGCGCTGCGATCGTGGGGGCGGGCGACCTTTCCTATGAAATTGGCATCCGCCGCGGCGATGAGATCGGCTTCCTGGCGCAATCGTTCAACGCCATGAGCGGTCGGTTGCGGGAGCTGGTGACGACGCTCGAGCAGCAAGTCGAAACGCGCACGGCAGACCTCGCGCGCCGTAATCAACAGCTTCAGGCGGTCTCTCTGGTCGCCCGGGAGGCGGTGACCATTCAGGACTTGCCCACGCTGTTGGAGACCACGGTCAACGCGATTTCCCGACACTTCGGGTATTATCACGCCGGCATCTTTTGGGTAGATCGGCCGCGGGAATGGGCCGTGCTGCGCGCTGCTTCTTCAGAGGGCGGACAGCGCATGTTGGCGCGGGGACACCGTCTGCGGGTAGGACAGCAGGGCCTCGTGGGGAGCGTGGCGGCGACAGGGCAACCGCGCATCGCCCTGGATGTGGGCGAGGACGCCGTTTGGTTCGACAACCCCGACCTGCCCGAGACCCGCTCGGAGATGGCGTTGCCGCTGGTGGACACCGAGCAGCACGTTGTGGGCGTGTTGGACGTGCAGAGTTCTCAGGTGAGCGCTTTCTCTCCCGCCGACATTGAGGTCTTACAGCTGCTGGCAGATCAAGTCTCGGTGGGGCTGCGCAATGCGCTGCTCATCGAACAGACGCAGAGCACGCTGGCCGAGCTCCAGGCCATTCAGCAGGACTACCGGCGGGAAGGCTGGGCGCGCGTGCTGAGTCGGCTCCAGGTGCAGGCGTATGAATACGATGGCGTGTTGGTCGAGCCGGTGTTGCCCTTGCCGGTGCCGGTGGAGCGCCTGACCGAAAGTAACACCCCCCTGGCCACTGGCGAGGCCGCGACGGTGATGACGCCGATGCAATACCGGGATCAGACCATCGGCATGTTGACGCTGTCGGATCCGGGGCGCGTGTGGACGGAAGAGGAATTCGCGTTGATTCGCAGTGTGACGGATCAGGTCGCTTCGGCGCTGGAGACGGCGCGCCTCTTCGAGGAGACGCAGCGCACGGCGCGGCAGCAGGCGTTGCTCAACGCGGTCTTGCAGACAGCGGCCATGACCCTCGACCCCGATCAGGCGCTTGAGGAGATCGCGACGATTCTGGCGCGGGGTTTGGCGATGGCAGTGGGAGTCTTTATCTTCCCGCGCCGCGCCGCGACGGCGGAAGGCGGCGTGCCGCTGCCTCAAGAAGTGCGCTTGCAGGCCTTCGTGCTGCCCGAAGGTGAGAAGGCGCTCGACGCCGGGGCCTTCTATATGCTGCCCGCTGATTTGCAGATTTTCTTCCATGGGTTGATGGAGCCAGAACTGGGGAAACTGCTGCCGCTAGGACAGGTGCCATCGTTGGCCGGGAGTTACGACCTCGAGCGTGTGCTGTATGTGCCCATCCGCACGGCGACAGCGCAGGCGGGTTTCCTGGCGCTGGTGCGCCGGCAACAGGACGTGTTGCTTGACCCGGACACCCGCGCCCTGGCGCGCAACCTCGCCGGCCAGGTCGCCGTGGTCCTGGAAAACCTGCACCTCATGGAAGAGACACAGCGCCGTTCCGCCGAATTGCAGCTGCTGTATGAGGCCTCGCTGCGCTTTGGTCAGGTGCGGGATCCCGAAGCGACGGAAAGACTGGTCGTGGAAGAGGCGCAGGAGCTGCTCGTAGCGGCTGGGGCCGCCTTCTGGCGTTACGACGAGGCTCACGAGACCCTCCAGTGCGTGTGCGCGCAAGGGACGCTCACGTCCTATCAGGGGCTCGGGGTGCAACCGGGGCAGGGGCTGCCGGGCACGGCCTGGAGCGAGCGTCGGGTCATTCAGACCGGGGATTACATGACCTGGGAGCAGCTCGGTGCGGGGGAACTTTCGACCGTGGGGCCGGCGTTGGGCATCCCCTTGCTGGCAGCGCGCGGCGTGATTGGTGTGCTGTTGGTCACCCGTCCTCGCGGCGGGATGCCTTTCGACGCGGTAGTGAGCCGGCTGGCGGAACTCTTCGCCGCACAGGCGACGGTGGCTTTGGAAAACGCGCGTCTGTACCAGGAAAGCGCCCGGCGCGCGCGCGACCTGCAGCAGCTGTACGAGGCTGGCCTCGACATGATCGGGATGCGCGAGGTAGAGGCGGTGCTCACGCGGGGCGCGGAGTGGGCCTTGCGCCTCCTGGGCGTGCAGCGGACCCGCGCTTTCTTCTGGGCGCGTGGCAACGCCACTCCTTTCTCCGGTCATGCCGGGGCATCGCCCGCCTATGTGACTCCCGAAACGCTAGCCCCGCCTCGGGTCGCGGGTGTGACGGCCCGCGTGTTGCACGAGGGACAGCCGGTGATCGTCAATCGCTTGATTTCTGGGGACGAGATTGCGCCGGCCTTGCAAGAGCTGGGCCTGGTTTCCCAGGCCGCGGTGCCGTTGCGCCTGGGTGCGGAGACGGTGGGCGTGCTTTTCGCCAACAGCACCCAGGAGGGCTTCTTCACCGAGGAGGCGGTGCGTTTGCTGGAGTTCTTGGGGTCGCAGCTGGCGACGTCGGCGCAGAACGCGCTGCAATTCGGGCAGCTGCAGCAGACCCTGGCGGTGGTGGAGATGCAGGCCCGTTACCGCGATGCCGTCGCGCAGGGGACGGCGCAGCTGGCGGAACGGGGCACCGAATCCCTGCCGACGGTGTTGCAGCTTCTGGGGGAAACACTGGAAACTGACGCGGCGCAATACTGTGAATTGCGTTCGGAGGGCGCCGGTGGGTACTGGGAAGTGGCCGCACGGTGGACGCAGTCGAGCGCTGCCGGCCAGGCCGTGGCCGCCGCGTCCAAATGGCGCCGGGAAGATGTCCTGGAATGGCTGCCGGCCTTGCGCGCGGAGGGGATTGTCCGTGCGGATTGGCATGGCGCCAGTGCGGCGGAGCAGCGGATGTTGCAGGCCTTGGGCTTCCACTCGTTGCTGTTGATCGCGGTGCCGGGCGAGACGGCGGAGCCGAACTTCATGGCTTTTGGCAACAGTCAGCGGGAACGCGATTGGAAGCCGGAGGAGCTGATTTCGGTGCGCACGGTGGCGGCGGCGCTTTCCAGCACCCTGGCGCGGGAGCGGCTGTTCCGCGAAGTGCAGGCGGCGCTGGCCGAGACCGAGATGTTGTACGAAGCCGGGGGCGCGCTGAACGCTGCGCAGACTTACGGGCAGATTCTGGACGTGATGCGCCAGTACACGGCGCTCGGCAGCGGGGCGCACTTCGCGGCGACGTTGTTGTATGACCGGCCCTGGACCGAGCGTCAGCGCCCGACGAAGGCCCTGCTGGCGGCCCGCTGGACCGCGACGCCGGCAAGCGACGTTTCCCTCCTGGCGCGGGGCAACGCCTTCTCTTTGCTGGAACCCTACCTGCGGCGCGAGCGCAGCTCGACGATCACGGATGTGACCCGCGAAGTGGAGCCCCTCGCCCCGGCGCGCATCTTTTTCGAGGAAGACCTGGGGGCGCGCACCCTCGTGTTCGCCCCGCTGGCGGCAGGCGGGCAGACCATCGGCACGCTGATGGCGGCCTTTGATGCCGTGACTCGCCTCACAGAGGAAGAGCAACGCCGATTGAGCACCCTCACAGGGCAGGCGGCGATCGCCATCCAGAACCTCTATCAGCTGGAAGCCACTGCGGCGCGGGCGCGGCGCGAGCAGCTCATCCGCGAGATCGGCGAGCAGTTGCAGGCAGCGCCGGACGTGCAGAGCGTGTTGCAGACGGCAGCGCGCGAATTGGGACGCGCTTTGGAGACGCCGCGGGCGGTAGTGCGCCTTGGCGCTGTGGGACCCGCGCGACGCAAGAAACCTACCGGAGAGCTGGCGTCGCGCGCTGCTGACGAGCCGAATCCCGTGGAAGATGATGGCGCGTCCACGGAGGAGTAGGGAGACCTGAGAGTATGAATGCTGATGCCTTGCAATTTGACCCGGGTGTTTCGCTGGCAGCCATAACGGCGATTTCCAGGTCCGCGCTGCGTGCGGGGGGACTTGCGCAGCTGGGCGAACAGATCGTGGCTCTTGTCACGCAGCTGTGCTCTTGCCCGGCGGCGCTCTTCTATGCTGCCGATGGCGACTCCAAGACGGCGTCCCGCCTGCTTCCGCGCGCGGCGGTGGGGCTGCCCCTTGTGCAGCTCCCGCCGCTGGGAGTGGTCAACCTGGAACGGGACGGGGTGCGTGAAGAGCCGGTGGTATGGCAGACGCCGGAACAGATGGCGGTGTTGCAGTTGCCAACGTCCCCGCAGGGCGTGCTCCTGGCGCCGGTCACCCTCGCCGGGAAAATAATTGGCCTGATCTGCGCACTGCAGCTGGAGCCGGGCAAGGCCTTCTCACCCGCCGCGCCGCCGCTGTTGGGCTTGCTGGCGGCCCACGTCGGGGACACGCTGGAATCCATGACCGCTTATCGGGAGCTGGAGCAGGATTACGAGCTATTACAACGGCGGTATCAGGCGATGAGCTCGATGTACGAGATCTCGCTCGAACTGGCGCGACAACAGCGCGAGCTGGATCCCATGCTTGAGAGTTTGGGGCCCCGCATTGTGAGATTGCTCGATGCTACCGGCGGCGGTATCTGGCTCTGGCGTGAGGGAGAGCAGCAGTTGGAGCTGGTGCTGTCACTGCAGAGCGGCTACGCGACCAAAGTGGGGACGCGGTTGGCGCCGGGTGAGGGGTTGGTGGGCCAGGCCTATGTCGCCAAACAGCTCCAGGTACGGAATGATTACGGACAGTGGGCCAATCGTCCTGCCGAATTCCAGGCCGCGCCTTTCCGCGCGGCCATGGCCATTCCTCTTTTGTGGCAGGATCAGGTCGTCGGCGTCCTTGTGGCGACGGATGACCGGGAGGGGCGAGCTTTCACGTCTTACGATCAGTATCTGGGACAGTTGCTGGCCAGCCAGGTGGTGATCTTCATTCAAAACGCGCAGCTTTTCGGTCAGACCCAAAGATCTCTGGCACGGACTGAGGCGTTGTATCGGGCGAACCGTTCTGTCACCTCCCTGGTGAGCGTTGAAGAGACGTTGCAAACGGTGGTGGACGGCGTGGCCGAGGTGCTCGACGCGGATCAGGTGGTGATCTACACCTTCAACTTTACGGCTGAAGAGATCACGCACGCGGTGAGAGGCGGCCGGATCCGGGAAGAGCATAATTTGCTTTCCTTCGATGAGTTACAGCACGGCTTGAGTGGCTGGGTGATTGCTAACCGGCAACCGGTCTATTCGCCTAAGGGCTTTGAGGACCCCCGTGAAGGTCGGGAGGCCAGCGAGCGACGCAAACGCCATCGCACCGGGGCTGTCATTGTGGTCCCGTTGCAGTATCGCGGCGAGTTGCTAGGGACAATGACGGCTTTCAACAGTCTGGATCGCCCTGATTTTTCTCCTGAGGATATAGACCTGATGGTCGCCATGGCCTCACAGGCGGCGGCAGCGGTGGCCAACGCGCAGCTGTTTGAAAACATGCGCCGGGCTCTCGTCCGCACGCAGGCCCTGTATCAGGTGGGGCGCGCGGTCATGCTGGTGAAAGACCTGGAGGAAGTGTTGCAGGAGATCACCGAGCAGGTCGCCGCTACGTTGCCGGCCAATCGGGTGTCCCTCATGACCTTCGATGTGGAAACGGAGCGGGTAACGCATTTCGCGCGCGGCGGACCGGGCAAGGAATTCATCGCCTTGGACGTGTCATATCAGGAACTCTGGGCGGGGTTGAGCGGGTGGGTGCTGCGCGAGGGCCATCCGACGCTCTCTCCAAAGGACCGGCCCGACCCGCGTGAGACGCCGGAGGTGCAGCAACGCCGCCTGGAAACGCACTGCGGTTCCATCATGGTGGCGCCGATTATCTACCGCGGCGTGACGTTGGGCACGATGACGGCGATCAACTTGCCGGAGGAGCGCGACTTCAACGACGAGGATCTGGAACTCCTCGTGGGCATGGTCAATCAGGCGGCGGCAGCGATCGCCAACGCGCAGTTGTTTGCGGCGGCACAGCGCCGCACGCAGTTGTTGAGCACGGGGGCGGAGGTCTCGCGGGCGGCGTATTCGATCCTTGACGTGGATGAATTGCTGCCCCAGCTCGCGGCCCTCATTCGCGAGCGCTTCGGTCTCTACTACGTGGGGATTTTCCTGGTGGACGCGGAAGGACAGTGGGCCGTGTTGCGCGCCGGCACCGGGGAAGCCGGCGCGCGGATGCTGGCGGCGGGACATCGGTTGCGGGTCGGAGGGCAATCCATGATCGGGGCGTGCGTGGCCACCCGTCAGGCGCGCATTGCCCTGGACGTGGGGGCGGAGGCGGTGCGTTTTGACAACCCCGAACTGCCGGCGACGCGCTCTGAAATGGCGCTGCCCCTCGTCGCGCGCGGCGAGGCGGTCGGCGCCATGACCATTCAATCGGAGCTGCCGCGAGCCTTCAGCGAGGACGACATCCTCATGTTGCAGACGATGGCGGATCAGATCGCGACGGCGATTGTGAATGCCCGGCTGTTCAGTCAGGCGCGCCGGGCGGCGTTAGAGGCCGAGTCCAACCAGATTTTGCTCAGGTCCATCATCGAATCTATCCCCAACCCCGTCTTCTACAAGGACATCCACGGAGTCCATCGCATCGTCAACAAGGCCTTTGCTGAGGAGGTGTTGGGCCTGCCGCCAGAACAGATTTTGGGCAAGACTATGCTCGAATTGCCGGAAGCCATTGATCCCGAAGTGGCGCGGCCACAGCATGAATCCGATATGGCGTTGATTCGTGAGCCGGGGGTGCAGACGTTCGAGACGCGGTCGCGGTATGCGGATGGCGTCGAGCATGACGTGATTTTCAGCAAATCTACGGTTTTTGATGCTCAGGGCGCCGTGATCGGCATGGTGGGGGTGATGAACGATATTACCTCCCGCAAGCAGCTGCTCGCTGCCCTGGAATACCGCACGCAGCAATTGCAGACGGCGGCGGAGATTTCGCGGGCGACCTCCTCGATCCTCAACCTGGAGGAATTGCTGCCTCGCGCTGTGGAACTCGTCCGCGAGCGTTTTGGATATTACTACGTCGGCGCTTTCCTGATTGACGATACGGGAAAATGGGCCGTGTTGCGCGCTGGCACCGGCGCGGCCGGCGCGCAGATGCTGCAGATGGGACACCGCCTGCTGATTGGCGGGCAATCCATGGTGGGAACGGCGATGCAGGAACGCCAGTCCCGTATCGCCTTCGACGTGGGCCGTGAGGCGGTGCGTTTCGACAATCCGCTTTTGCCGGAGACCCGCTCGGAGATTGCCCTGCCCTTGATCTCGCGCGGCGACGTGATCGGTGCGCTGACCATTCAATCCGCCTTGCCGGAGGCGTTCTCCGAAAGCGACATTCTGGTGCTGGAGACGGTGGCGGATCAGATCGCCAGTGCCATTGCGAACGCCTGGCTCTTTGCTGAGGCCCAGGAGCGGTTCGAGGAGTTGCAGCGTCTGCAACGCGAACTTACCGGTGAAGCCTGGGCCCACTATGTGCGCGGACAGACAGTGGTAGGATATGCCTACGATGCGGCCCGCCTGGTTCCGTTGCTGGAATCCGGCTCGGAACCGGCGGATGAAGTGAGCCAGCTGTGGCGGCAACGTGAAGCGTTAGCGCTGGCCGACCTGACGCACGGGGAGATGGTGCAGCGACAGGACGATCAGGGGGCCTTTGTGCTGGCGCCTATCACCTCGCCGCTGGGCGAACCCTTGGGGGTTTTGGGGGTGGATACCACGCTCGAGACGCCGGAGGCGGGTTGGTCGGAGGAGGATCTGGAGCTGCTTCAGGCGGTGCGCGAGCAGGTCGGCATGGCCTTGGAAAACCGGCTGTTGTTTGAGCAGACGACGTCGGTGCTGACCGAGACCACGACCCTGTATGAGGTGGGACAGAAGATCACCGAGGCGCACACCGAGGCGGACATCTTCCACGCGGTGATCGAGGGCCTCAGCCGTCGTCCGGAGTCAGAACGGGTGTCGGTAGGGCTTTTCGAGCCGCTGGACAATCCGGCGCAGCTGCGTGTGGTAGATGGTTGGGCGCGCGAAGGGCAAGCCGTGGCAGCGGGTAATGTCTATCCGCTGTTGTACTGGCGGGCGGTGTATACATCCCTGGAGGGTGAGGGCGCGTTTATATGCCCGAATATTGATCAGGAGTCGCGGTTCGGTCCGGAAATCCGGGGCATGTTCGAGTATTTGAAGGTGCGCGGCTTTGTGGCTTTCCAGCTGCGGGTGCGCGGGATGCTTTACGGCACCATTCTCGTCTACACGAAAGAGCCGCATGAGTTCACCCCTGAGGAATTGCGCTTCTATGCCACGCTGACACGCAACACCTCCGTAGCGTTGGAGAACCTGTTCCTGTTGGAGACGACGCGGCAGGAGGCCGAACGTCGCGCCCTGCTCAATGAAGTGATGAGCACCGCCTCCGCCAGCCTCGATCCTGACGATCTGGTCCATGACACGACACAGCTGATCGCGCAACGGCTTGAAATGCCGGCCCTCTACTGGGTCTACCGCGGTGGAGTGCTTGAAGCTGCGGCTGTGTACCGTTTTGACGGTTCGGCGCTGGTCGTGGAAGGGCCTCAGGAGCGGTTTGTGCCCGAAGATGTCCCGGAGTTGACCGAAGCGGTGTTGTCAAAGCTCGATTATCGGTGGAACTTTACGTCCTCACCGGGATTGGTGAGTCCCTTCGATGTCTATCGTACGGCGCTCGATCTGGAGGAGCTCCTCGTGCTCCCCGTGCTGATCCGTGACGAGGTGTTGGGGGTGCTGGTGCTGGGACAGCAGCGCGGACATCCGGCCATTGACGAGAATGAGACGGCCTTCTTGCGCAACGCCGCGGTGAACATCGGCGTGGCGCTGGAAAACGCGCAGCTGTACCAGGAAGCCCAGGAGACGGCGGAAAAACTCAAGGAGGTTGACCGCCTGAAGAGCGAATTCCTGGCGAACATGTCGCACGAGTTGCGCACGCCCCTCAACTCCATCATCGGCTTTTCACGGGTGATCCTCAAGGGGATTGACGGCCCGATTACCGATCTGCAGAAGACAGACCTGGAGGCGATCTATCAGAGCGGACGGCACTTGCTGGAATTGATCAACGACATCCTCGATCAATCCAAGATCGAAGCGGGTAAGATGGAGTACACCTTCGAGCCAACAGACTTGATGGAGATTATTCGGGGGGTGATGTCAACCTCGATTGCTCTGGTCAAGGACAAGCCGATCGAGCTGCAGCAGCAGCTGCCCGAAGCCCTGCCCACGATCATCGCTGATAGCCGGCGGATACGCCAGGTGTTGTTGAACCTGGTGGGCAATGCCGCCAAATTCACCGAGCAGGGCTTCATCTCGCTGTCGGCGTGGGCGGACGAGGAATGGGTCACGATTGCCGTGCAGGACTCCGGTGTAGGGATTCCCAGGGACCGCTATGGCGCGGTGTTCACCCCCTTTGAGCAGGTGGATTCCTCCTCATCGCGGCGCTTTGGAGGCACGGGACTGGGGCTGCCGGTAAGCAAGCGGTTTGTCGAAGCCCATGGCGGTTCGATCTGGTTTGAGAGCGAGCTGGGCGTCGGCTCGACCTTCTATGTGAAATTGCCCATCGCCGGCCCGCCGGCAGAAAAGCCCGCTGAGGAAGAATGGCCCGTCCGCGCTCCCCGCTCCGAGGGCGAGGACTCCAAGGGATTGCTGGTGTTGACCGTGGATGACGACGCCGGCGTGATCACGCTGTTCCGACGGTATCTGAGCAAGCAGGGATACCGGGTTGTGGGCCTCACACGTGGCGACCGCGTGGTGGAGGAGGCCAAACGCCTCAAGCCGTATGCCATCACCCTGGACATTTTGATGCCGGATCGCAGTGGCTGGGAGGTGATTCGTGATCTCAAATCCGATCCGCTCACCCGCAATATTCCCGTGATCGTGTGCTCTATCCTCGCCGAGCGCGACAAAGGCCTCAGTATGGGCGTGGCGGACTATCTGGTGAAGCCTATTCTGGAGCAAGATTTGTTGAGCGCGTTGGCCCGGCTTTCCCATGACCTTACCAAGACGCATGTGCTGGTGGTGGACGACAATCCAGATGATCGGAACCTGCTTGAACGTATATTGGCTGATGCTGGCTACATCGTCGCTACTGCCAGCAACGGCGTGGAAGCGATTGCGGATCTGGCTCTGTCGCCGCCCGACCTGGTAGTGCTCGACCTGATGATGCCCGACGTGGATGGCTTCGCCGTCCTGGAGAACATGAAGGCGCGCCCGGAGACCTGCGATATTCCCGTCATCGTTGCCACGGCCAAGGAACTCAGTGCGGCTGAGCGGGCCGCCTTGACGGTGCGGGTGCAGGCTCTGTTGCAGAAGGGCCTCTTTGACCAGGAGCGCCTCTTAGAGGATGTGGCAGCGGCGTTGGCGCGGTTGGGCCCGGCGCGTCAAGATACCCATCGGTGAGGCTTTGTTGCACTGCCAACCTTTCTTGACAGTGCTGACTCTTCGTTGTACAATGGGGACATTGCTGGCGGGACAGCCCCAGGCAAGGAGTGCATTTTCAGATAATTCACAGGAGGTAGAATCATGCCGTACGTAATCACTCGCATTTGTGAACGGGTAGGCGCTTGTGTGGAGGTGTGCCCCACGGAATCAATTCACTTTGTGGATGACAACAAGGACTGGCCTACTTACTATATCAACCCTGATACCTGCATTGATTGCGGCGCCTGCGCTGCGGAGTGCCCTAATGAGGCCATCTTCCCGGAGGAGGACGTGCCGGACGCCTATCAGGATGATATTAAGAAGAACGCCAAGTTTTATGAGAGCGGTCCGGGGGCGGATCTGATCTAAGGTTTCCCTGGGTTATTTGAAAACAATCGGGTTCGTGACAGGGTGCCCTTTCACGAACCCGATTGCTTGCGTATGGCAGAGGTTAGCTGATATAAATGGGGCTGGAGAAAATCCATCCGACGCGCCGACCCCGGAAGTGTCGGTAAACTTCGACGCGATAGATGCCGGCTTCTGCCGACGTGTAGCTGAGCCCGGTGTCCGTCTTCTTGCTGACCAGTCGTCCATCGCGCAACAGACGGATTTCGCCTTTTGCCGGCACGCTGACTTCCAGCGTCACGGCGCCCAGCCGTTTGAGCTCTTCGCCCATCGTGCGCCGCGCGGCGCCGCTGCGGGCGAGGAATTGAAAGCCATGTGTGGGGTAGGGCAGGTCGTAGCCCGCCCAGGTGCGCCCCGCGCGCAGGGCGTCATAAATCAGGCGGCGATCCCGGCTTTCCTCGCCGGTCAGCGGGCCATCGGTGAGGATGTGCGTGTTGACGCAACGGAAAAGATAGGCATAGGGGAAGACCACTCGCTGCAGGCCGGCCATTTTGTACAGGCCAGCGTGCGCGTCGGCGCCGCCGAGCGCCGCCAGGCGCGCGCCCTTGCTTAGCAGCTCGTCCCACAGTCGCAGGGTCGCTCGATAGGGGCCTCGAATGCCCCAATCGGGGAGCAGAGCATAGATCAACGCCGCGAGATGAGACCAGAGCAGGCCCTTGAACTCCGACATGTAGTTCCAGATTTCCAGGCCGGTGATGCCCTCGATGGGCCAGTCCGTCCAGGGAATGGCGTCGAAATCTTCCCCCAGCGGGCTGCTGCGTTCGATGGGATGTGCGAGGTAGCAGATGCCCTGGCATTCGCCGGCTTTCTGGATGAGCGTTTGGGCACTGCCGAAGGTGTAGGGCGCCAGTTCCTGCTGCGCGCCATAGATCAACAGGTGATTGGCCTGGGGACGGCGGCGGCTATTGTGGGCCTCTTCGCCTATCAGCAGGAGCACGCGCCCGTAGTAGCCTTCGAGTCCTTCCACACGCACGTTGTGATCGGTGACGATGACGAAATTCAGCCCGGCAGCGGCGGCGGCCTCGGCGATTTCGGCATGTCGCCCGGAGCCGTCGGAGTAAACGCTGTGAATATGAAGGTTGCCTGCATATTCGCGGTAATTTTCCATAGGCCTTCATCTTACTGCCAACGGGCAGGTTGTCAACTCTCGTGCCAGAGCCCAGACCCAGCGTATGAATCTTGCACAGTGGTTCCGCAATCTTCGTCATCGTTTCGTTGAATTCCTCTACCGGCTGCGCTTTCAGCGAGCTGTGGCGGGCCTCGAGACGCCGCCGCCGGCGACACGGGCTTTTGTGGTGCTTCAGATTGACGCGCTGGCTTTTTCGGCGCTGCAGGAAGTGCTTGAGCGGGGTGACATGCCGCATCTGGCACGGCTGTTGCAACAGGGGGAGTATCGGCTGCGCCGGTGGCGTTGCGGCCTGCCCTCGACCACGACCGCGATCCAATCCGGCTTCTTCTACGGCGCTCGTACCGCGCCGGGGTTTCGCTGGTACAACAAGGCGGCGGGTGCGCCGGTCACTTCACACCGTCCTGATCACATGCGCGCCCTGGAGGAAAGTCTCAGCACCGCGCATGATGGCCTGCTGGTCGGCGGGGGGGTCTACACCAGCTTGTTAAGCGGGGAAGCCGAGCACGCCGTGTTTACGGTCTCGCGGGTCTTCGGACGGCAGCTGCAGGGCTACCTGGAGGGCACGGGGCTGTTGTTGAGCTTCCTTTTACGTCCCCTGCGTGTGCTCCGGCTGCTCCATTACACCCTGGTGCGTTTTGGGCGGCGCGTCTGGGCCGGCCTGCGACATTGGAAGACGTTGCTGGTGCCGTTATCCCTGCTGCGCTCACTCCTCGATGCTGCGGCTGATGCCACCCTGACCGAATTCATGACCTTCTGTGTGCTGCTCGACCTCTATCGCGGCGTCCCCAGGATGTACGCGAATTTCAACGGCTACGATGAAATGGCGCATGCCCATGGGCTGCTTCACCGTGAGGCCCTGTGGGTGCTGCACTGGATTGACGCCCGGCTTGAGGAAATCGAGAAATTGGGGCGCGCCAGCCCTGGCGCCAGCTATGATATTTTTATCCTCTCGGACCACGGCATGGCTCCGGCGATTCCTTTTCGCGTTCGCTTCGGGCAGACGCTGGGTGAATTTGTGGCGCAGGGGGTGCACCTGGATGTGAGTTTCGATGCCGGTGAGATGGATGCCGCGGCGGCACGCGCCCTCCGCGCGCGCTATCTCATCACGGTGTTGCGGGATTCCGAGCAGCGTTTGCCGCCGTGGATCCGGCGCCTCGTGCACATGGTGCGACGGCCGTTGTTGGCCTATCTCTCGCCGCAGGAACTGGCCTACGATTGGAATTTGGGAAGCGACGTGGTCGTTCAGGCTTCGGGGCCCTTAGCGCATGTGTATTTCCGCGTCGCCGCCCATCAGATGGATTTGCCGGAAGTGACGCTGTTGTATGCAGAATTCATGGGGCGACTGGTGGGGCATGAGGGCATCGAGCTCGTTGCCGGACGCGATACCGGTCAGGTCGTCGTTCTGGGACGCAAGGGCGGGGTATTGACGGTCGCCGACGAAAAGACGGAGCTGCAAGGTCCCGATCCCCTGGAGGCGTTTGCCGATCGGGAGTATGTGCTGCGCGAGCTGCGCCATTTGCTGCAGCTGCCCACGTCCGGCGACCTGGTGTTGCTGGGACGGCTCCTGGAGACCGGTGAGGTGATCACCTTTGAGGAGCAATACGCGACGCACGGCAGTCTCGGAGGCGGCCAGGATGAGCCTTTCCTCATCTATCCGGCGGCGCTCGAGGGCGAGATGCCGGAGCTGGACAGCCCGGAGGCGTTGTATTGCTGGTTCAAGGCGCGCTATTCGGCGTAGCCCCTGCTCCGCGCTGCGCGGGGCAGGGGATCACCAGGCCCAAATGCTCCAGGCGACGATCATCAACGCGCCCAGGCCGAAGCGCGCCACAAAGGCCCACCCCCAGCCGATGAGCATGTCGCGCACGACCACCAGGGTCTCATCGGTGTTGCGGCGATGCGCGTATTCTGCCGCAAAGAGGGCCGCCAGACAGCCCACGATGCCGACGAGCGGGGTGAGGATCAGACTGAAGATCACGCCGGCTGCCAGTGCCAGGGCAATGGAGCTCCAGCGCGCGCCGCTCTGACGGGCTTTCGCGCTCATCAGCAGATTGTCGGAAAGCCAGCCCGCCACCGCCAGCACGGTGAGCAACGCGAACCACCAGCCGCCCCCGCTCTCGAAGCGGCTGAAGATGCCGTAAACCAATCCCAGTGCCCAGATGATGGTGATGCCGGGGAAAACGGGGATGACCAGCCCGCCTAATCCCAGGATCATGCCAGCAAGGATGATCCATTTGATGCTTGATTCCAGCCAGTTTGCCATGATGTCAGGTACACTCTCAACTAAGTAGATTGAACTTACGTCACACCCTCAATGTTAACCGCAGAGGGCACCCTCTTTCAAACTATAACAGAGAATCGGTAGTTGACAATCGGTTTATTTTTTCCCTCGCCCGATCCTTTTGAAATGCGTCACGGGTAATGCCCGCGCGCGAAGCATTACCCGTGACGTTTCCTGGCATTTGCCGGCGAGCTTATCCGCCGGCAATCAGATGGATGACGCGCACATCGGCGTCATCGGGGATCAACGTTTGGGCATAGGCGTCGTGATTGACCACGGTCCCATTGATCGAGACGACGATGTGCGGGTAGGTGAACTTCACCTGCTCCAGGAGATCTTGCACCGTCAACCCTTCATGCCACGGCAATTTTTCACGTCGGTTCAGCGTAATCATCTCACAGATACTTTTCCACTACCGCCAGCACTTCCGGGTAATCAATTCCCAGCGCTCGCAGCTTTTCCACCGTCGGCACACCGTTCCGCGTCCAGC
>JAAZNO010000665.1 GCA_012798275.1 Chloroflexota bacterium | reverse complement strand
CCGCGCTGAAGCGCACTGTTTGGGGACGTATCAGCCCTGGGGGACCAGGAATTTCAATTTCTGATTCGTGAAATTCGTGTTCATTCGGGGCCATTTTCGAAGGAGTTGACATGTTCCTGCGGTACATCACCGCAAATGAAAATAACGTGGGCACCTGGGCACGTGAGCACGGTTTCTATTTTCCGAAGAGATCACTTACGCATTACACATTACACATTTTCTGATAAGAAAGTTGAACTGACATGCTCCCAAATCCAAAGCCGGAAATCCAAAATCGAATCCGCCTCACCGCCGAGGAGGGCGCCTGGCTTGCTGGCGAGGCGGGGCCCGCGATCCGCCGCGCCATGGAAATCGTAGCGGCGCTCGCGCAAATCTACGGGGCAGAACGCCTCACCCCGGTAGCGAGCGTGCAGATCTCCGGCGTCTCCTACCGCAACATCGGCGCGGCGGGACTGGCGTTTCTCCGCAAGTGGGCGGACGAGGGCGCCTCCGTGCGAGTCCCTACCACGCTTAATCCCGCCGCCATGGATTTGGAGGCCTGGGCAGAGCAGGGATTTGATCCCACGTTTGCCACCCAACAGCAGGCGGTGATCGCCGCTTTCGCGCGGATGGGGGTCGGCGGCGCCGGCGGCGAAAGCGGCCCCTTCCCTACCTGCACGCCCTATCTCGTGGGCAATGTCCCCCGCCTGGGCGAATCGGTCGCCTGGGCGGAATCCTCCGCCGTGGCGTATGCCAACAGCGTGCTGGGAGCGCGCACCAACCGCGAGGGAGGCCCCGGCGCGATTGCCGCCGCCCTGGTCGGACGCACGGGCGCCTATGGTCTGCACCTCGCGGAGAACCGCCGCGCCACGCTGCACGTGAGGGTGCGCGCGGCGTTGCGGACGATCAGCGATTACAGCGCGTTGGGCGCGCTGGTGGGCCAGCGCGCCGGCTCGCGGATCCCCTATTTTGAAGGCTTGCCGCTCGAACGCGGCGCGCCCCTGTGGGAAGAAAATCTCAAGGCGTTGGGGGCCGCGCTCGCCGCGACGGGCGCGGTGGGAGTGTTCCACGTCGCCGGCGTGACGCCGGAGGCGCTCGCGGGGCCGGTGCTCGCGCCGGCGCACGAGACGACGACCGTGGCTGATCTGGCGCCGGGCTACGCGGCGCTCACCGACGCCGCCGCGCGCCCTGCTCTGATCTGGATCGGCTGTCCCCACGCCTCACTTGCAGAGATCGCCCTGGTCGCCGAGCTGGTGCGCGGCAAGCGCTTGCGGCTGCCGTTGTGGATCACCTGCGCGCGCCCGGTGAAGGCGGCCGCCGTCGCTCAGGGCCTCGCCGGGGACATCGCGGCGGCGGGCGGACGCCTCTACGCGGACGCCTGTCTCGCCATCGCCCCCGTGCGCGATCTGGGCTTCGCAGCAGTGATGACGCCCTCCGCGAAGGGTGCCTGTTACCTGCGCAACCTCGCGGGTGTGTCAGCGCGCTTTGGGACGCTGGAAGAATGCATCCACATGGCCGTGACAGGAGGGGAATGACAGCATGAAACTGGCAACGCCGTTGCACCTCGAAGGTCGGGTCATCAAAGCCGGGCGCGCGGAAGGCGAGGCGCTGGTCTCCCCCGCGCCGATGGGTTTCCTCGGCGGCGTGGATGCAGAAACGGGCATCGTCACCGAAAAGGGGCATCCGTTGGAAGGACAATGCGTCACCGGGAAGGTGCTCGTCTTCCCCACGGGGAAGGGCAGCACCGTGGGCTCCTACGTGCTCTACCAGCTCGCCGCGAACGGGCTGGCGCCGGCCGCCATCCTCAACGCCGAGAGCGAGCCGATTGTGGCGGTCGGCGCCATCATCAGCGACAT
>JAAZNO010000113.1 GCA_012798275.1 Chloroflexota bacterium | reverse complement strand
GGCGGGCGTAGCCCGCCTGCAAAGCCCCTATTTTTTTCTCCCCCTCCCCGACGGCGCATACGCCATCGGGGAGGGGGCAGGGGGTGGGCAAAAGCTACAGATTACAAAGGTTCATCCATCGCCGTCTGGCTACCTGGCGCCAGGCTGAACAGTCACTGCACATTTTCATGCTTGGATGATGCGCGCCAGCACATGGCGCCTCTTTCGCAAATGGGCCCCGAATGAACACGAATTTCACGAATCGAAAATTGAAATCCCTGGCCCCCGGAGCTGCTACGTCCTCAAACCATGGGCTTCAGCGCGCCTGGCTCCTGTCAGGCCGGGGATTCCATCCCCAGCCGCACCGGTGAACTCACGATTCACAGCTCACGTTCCCAGGCTGGCGCAGGGTGCACTCCATGCCGTTATGTTTCATATCAATATACTGCATTGCCGGAAGCCTGTCAAATATGCCCCTCTTTTCGGAGAAATTGCCTTTTTTCCTGCCGTACCCTCTTGACAAATCCCATAACATGCTGTAATATATACTATATAACGTTAATTTCTGAACTAAACGCTCTGACGGTGGGGATTTTCCTCCTTTTCTGCGGATTACGCAGCGGTTTTTTAGAATGAAACGTATTTATATGTCGCGAATTGCAACGGCGCGACGTGGACCCGTATCCCGACTTCACGTTACAGGAGGTGCCCAGCTCAAGACCCATCAGCCACCTTGCCCATCCAGTGTTGTTCGATCCAGTAGTCCGTTTCAAAATCGAGGAGGAAATCATGAAATCGCGTTTGTGGACTGTATGCGCTCTGTTGTTGGTTGTCAGCCTGCTCCTCTCCGCTTGTGGCGGCGCCGCCACGCCAACCAGCGAAGCGACAGGTAATGCCTGCGGCGCCGTCGAGCTGCAGTACTGGAACCCCTTCACCGGGCCCGATGGCCCTTTCATGGGACAGATGGTGGACGCCTTCAATGCCTCACACCCCGACATCAAAGTCACCATGACCAGCCAGGGGGAGTATTACACGCAGCTGACCACCGCGGCCGCTGCCGATACCCTGCCGGATGTGGCCATCGTCCACGCGGATCAGGTCCCCACCCAGGCATTCCGCAACGTCCTGCGACCGATGGACGCGCTGGTCGCTGAGATGGGCATCAGTGCCAGCGACTATCCTGTCGGGGTGTGGAACGCCGGCGAGGTCGCCGGCCACCGCTATTCCATCCCGCTCGATATTCACCCCATGACGATGTTCTACAACGCCGACCTGCTCAAGAGCGCCGGCTTTGAGAATCCGCCCACGAACGCCGAGGAGTTCGAGGCCATCGCCGCCGCGCTGACCGGCAACGGACTCCAGGGCTTCGACATCACCGGCGGCTTCCCCGTCCAGCAGATCTTCCAGCAGATGCTGCACCAGTTCGGCGGCACCGAATTCAACGCCGACGGCACCGAGGCGACCTGGAACAGCGAGGCCGGCGTCAAGGCGCTGCAGTGGATGAAAGACATGCAGGCCAGGTATTCCGAGCCCAATCTGGAAGTAGACGCTGAACTGAACGCCTTCAAGACCGGCACTGTCGCCATGGTCTGGAACGGCATCTGGCAAATCGCCAACATCACCGGCGACGGCGTCGAGTTCGACGGGCGGGCGACTGCCGTCCCGCAGATTGGACCGCAGATGGCGGTGTGGGCTGGCTCGCATCAGCTCACTCTCCCCGTCCATAAGACGGTGGACCCCTGCAAGGATCAGGCCGCTGCCGTCTTCATCAAATACCTGGTGGAAAACTCCGTGACCTGGGCGAAGGGCGGACAGATTCCCGCCGCTGCGTCGGTGCGCGCGAGCGCTGAGTTCAAGGCCAT
>JAAZNO010000664.1 GCA_012798275.1 Chloroflexota bacterium | reverse complement strand
GGACGGCACACCACCAGGACAGGAGGACAAAGACACCACGCCTCCGGGTCAGGGAGAAGATCCGCCTCCAGGACAAGGCGGCACCCCCCCAGGGCAGCAAAAGAAGGATTAGCAGCCACGGGCATGGAAGTAATTATCGTCACCTTGAAATGCGGATAGCTATGCTATCCGCATTTTTGTTGGCAGGCGATGTCTGCCGTGAATATAATTTTCCGCCGGGGTGCTTTGTGAGAAAGATATCCCTTCTCACTCTTCGAAGAGAAGTGACTGATCACGAAGGTGAGCGTGGATCTTTTTTTGAAAATTGTCCTATTCTGAGATATGTAAACTATAATTGCGGGTTTTAACCTGGCCATAATTGTGTTATAATGGTAATATTAAAGTTTCATAGCAACCGATGGTGGCATGTCCGAAAACAACGTTGCGATGAGCGCCGTACAGGCGCGTCTCGATTACACCTTCCAACGTCCGGAGCTGTTGACTCTGGCGTTGACGCATCCCTCGTATGCTCATGAGCACCCTGAGGAAGGCGGCGAGGAGCATCACAATCAGCGCCTGGAGTTCCTCGGCGATGCGGTGCTGGATTTCCTCGTGGCTGCCTGGCTTTTTGAGCAGCACCCCGATTTTTCCGAAGGCCCGTTGACCCGCTTGCGGGCGACGTTGGTCTGCACGGCGTCGCTGGCGCGGCTGGCAGTGGACCTCGGCGTGGACGCGGCCCTGCGGCTCGGACATGGCGAGGAGGAGAGCGGCGGGGGGAAGCGTCCCGCCAATCTCTGCGATGCGCTGGAAGCCCTGGTGGGAGCGCTGTATCTCGATGGCGGTCTGGAGAGCGTGTGGACGCGCCTGGAGCCGTGGTTCGCGCGTGAGGCGGAAACCATCCTCGCGGCAGAATCCTACCTCGATGCTAAGTCGCGCTTCCAGGAATGGGTGCAGGCGGAGACCGGCATCACCCCGACCTATCGCATTGTCGGCGATAGCGGCCCCGATCACGCCAAGACTTTCATCGCCCAGGTGTTGTTGGGAGAGCGCGTGGTGGGCGAGGGGGTCGGATCGAGCAAGCGCGCGGCGGAACAGGCCGCGGCTCAGGCGGCGCTGGCGGCGCTGGGGGATGGATAATGGGGGGAAGGTATGAAAGTGCGAACGTGCGAAGGTGTGAACGTGGACACGTGGACACGTGGGCATGTAAGTGATTTGCTGACTTGAGGGTAAGTTTATGATGCGTTTTGATCGTTTTACCGAGCGCGCACAGGAAGCTGCACGGCGCGCTGTGGAATTGATGACCCATTATGGTCATAGTCAGGTGGACGTCGAGCATCTCCTGCTGGCGTTGGTGAATCAGCCGGAGGGCCTGGTGCCGGAGCTGCTGACGGATTTGGGCGTGGAACCGGCATTGTTGGCGGAACAGCTCGATGGCATGTTGCGCGCGACCTCGCGCCCGGGCATCTACGGCGCGGGAGGACGGCAACAGGTGTTCAGCACCCCGCGCGTCAACCGCACGATCGAGCTCGCCGGCATCGAGGCCAGCCAGCTCAAGGACGAATACATCTCCACCGAACATCTGTTCCTGGCGATCCTGCAGGAACGCAACACCGCGGTGGCGCGGCTGCTGCAGGAGTTCAACCTCACCCGCGAACGCGCGCTGGAATCCCTGCAACGCCTGCGCGGCGGGCAGCACGTCACGCATCCGCAGGCAGAATCACAGTTCCGCGTGTTGGAGAAGTACAGCCGCGATCTGACCGCCATGGCGCGCGAGCAGCGGCTTGATCCCGTCATCGGGCGTGACGAAGAGATCAGCCGGGTGATCCAGATCCTCGTCCGCCGCACCAAAAACAATCCCGTGCTTATCGGGGAACCGGGCGTCGGCAAGACGGCGATTGTCGAGGGGTTGGCCCAGAAAATCGTGCACGACGACGTGCCTGAAATCCTCAAGGGCAAGCGGATCTTGCAGCTGGACCTGGGAGGTCTGGTTGCCGGGACCCGTTTCCGCGGCGAGTTCGAGGAGCGGCTCAAGAACATCTTGGAGGAAGTGCAGCATGCGCAGGGGGAAGTCATCCTCTTCATTGACGAGCTGCACACCGTGGTGGGCGCCGGCAATGCGGCCGGCGCGCTGGATGCCTCGAACATGATCAAGCCGGCGCTCGCGCGCGGAGAATTGCAATGTGTCGGCGCGACGACGCTCGATGAATACCGCCAATACATCGAGCGCGATGGGGCGCTCGAGCGTCGCTTCGCCCCGGTCTTTGTCGAGGAGCCCTCGGTCGAGGACACCATCGAGATGCTGCACGGCCTCGCCGGGCGCTACGAGGCGCATCACCGGGTGACCATCAGCGATAGCGCCCTGGTGGCGGCAGCGCAGCTCTCCCATCGCTACGTGACCGATCGCCATCTGCCGGACAAGGCGATTGATGTGATGGATGAGGCGGCCGCGCGCTTGCGGGTGCGCCTTTACACGCTGCCGCCCGATCTCAAGCGCCTGGAGGACGAGTTGCGGCATCTCCGCGCGGAAGAGGAAGCGGCGGGCGCGGCGCGCGATTACGAACGGGCTGCAGAGATCAAGGTGCAGCGGCTGCGGTTGGAACAGGCCTTTGAAAAGCAGCGCGGCGAATGGCTGGACACCCATCACCTCGATGAGACCGTGGAGGCCGCCGACATCGCGGCCGTCGTCTCCGCGTGGACAGGCATCCCCGTCTCCCAGGTCATGGAAAGCGAGGCGCAGAAGTTGCTGCGCATGGAAGAGGCATTGGGGGAGCGCATCGTCGGGCAACAGGAAGCGCTCCATGCCATCGCGGATGCGATTCGTCGTGCCCGCGCCGGGCTGAAGGATCCGCGTCGCCCTATCGGCACCTTCCTGTTCCTGGGCGCTTCGGG
>JAAZNO010000112.1 GCA_012798275.1 Chloroflexota bacterium | reverse complement strand
GCCAGCCCTTACTATTACAGCGTCACCGTCGCCGACGCAGCGGACAATCCCACGAACAGCGGCGGCGCGTTCTTCGAGACCGCGGCTCTGGGCACCGATCCAGTAGGGCTTGGTGCCGTGGGCATCTTGCCATACGACTCCGCCTATTATGAATTTTGGACGCTCTATGCCGAGGTGACAGGCGATGTCGCCGGCGTAGATCGCGTGGCGTTCTTCCTGGATGGGCAGTTGATCGGGCGCGATTATGCACCCACAGGCGACCGGTACGAGGTCTACGTGTCGCCGGCAGCGCTGGGATTGACGCGCGCGCAGTGGTTCACCGGCCACACGCTTCAGGTGCAGGGATACAATCTTGAAAATGAACCGACGGCCAGGGTCGCAACCGTGACGCCGGCCACACGGCCCATGCCGGGTCAGGCTGTCATCGTCAGCCCTACACCCGGCAAGATCCTCTACCTTGACGGTCCGACCGCGCCCGCCGGGAGCACACTCGATGTGCAGGTCGTGGGTGAGCAATACACCTGGAAGTGCACCTCCGCCGGCTTCTCAGAGGGTGAAGCAGTCCCCCCAGGCCTCTCGGCGGTGCTGTGCAACCCAGTACGCGACGAAGTCAGCAGTATGAAGATATACCTGGATGGGACGCTGTCGTCCACCCACACACCGACTCCGGGAACTTACGATCACGTCTTCGCCGTGAGTCTGGCCGGCAAATCCGGCGGCGATCACACCCTGCGTTTCGAAGCGCGGACCAGCGGTGGGAGCACCTACACGGCGGAGAGCACGATCCAGCTGCTCCAGGGTCAGGGCGAGCTCGCGCTGGGCCACCGCACTGAGCGCGACGGCAATTTCTTCCAGGTCACGTTAGCCATCACCAACACGGGCGCGACGACCGTTCTCGTGGATAGCCTCGACGATTTTGCGCGTGGATTCCAGGTCGTCGAGATTCCGACCGCCACCCACTATGTGCTCACCAGCGCCGACTGGGGCGACAGCTCCAATCGGCTCATCCACATTGATTTCTTCTCACCTGCCGACGCCGAAAGGATGGCGCTGGCTCCAGGCGCGGCTTTTGCCCTGACCTACCAGCTCGTCCCCATCCTCTACCCCGCCTCCGAGCATTACTACGTCGGCAGCGGCGGCGACAGCCCCAATCAGGTCGCTACCATCACGTATCGCCTGCAATACGGGACGACAGACCACGTCACAACATTTGCGTCCGGCGATAATTGGGTGGGCACGCAGTTCATTGACGATGCCGTCAGAGAGGCCTTCGCTCAAGCGGACATGCTGCTCGTCACCGCGCCGGACGGGTTGCGCCAGTATTTGATTCCCGCCGCCTGGCAACAGTCTGCCGGAAAGCAGCGAGAATTGAATCTGCTCTTCTCGCGGATGGCGGAACTGGCGACCCTGCGCAATGGCGTGCTGGCGTTCCTACCCCTCAGCCCCGACGCAGCGACCGTGGACGCCCTCCTGGAACCCGGAGGACGGTGGGCCAGCGCCCTGCACCCCAACTTCCGCACCCCTCACGCCGGCGGCTATGTGCTCTTTGTCGGCGAGGATGAGATCGTCCCCGTGCAGAGCGCGGGCTACGGGGTGCCCTACAGCGACCTGCGTTATGCCAGCACCTCTGGCGAGGCCAAACCAGAGCTGGTGTTCAGCCGTCAGGTCGGCGATGACCTGATCACACTGAGTCAGGGCTTGCAACATGCCATCCTCGTGGCGCGCGACGGCAGCGGCTTTGACCGGCAACGCGCGCTGCTCAGCAGCGGTCGCGGGGACGGCGAGGGCACTTTCTGGACGCAGCTCAATGAAGTCAATGATCGTCTCGATGTCGCTCAAGCCACTCGCCTGCGTTGGAAAAACTATGACACCGCCGCGGCGATGCTGGCTGTCTACCAGACTGAAATGGCCAAAGGGCAAAGTCTGGTGTTCTACCGCGGTCACGGGGGGTCGAGTTCGTGGAATGACACGGCTGGAAGCGTGGGGTTCTCCACCAACGACATCGCCAGCTTCAATTTCGCGGGATATCACCCCTTCACCTTCGGCCTCACCTGCCTGAGCGGCGATTACAAAGACGCCTACAGCATGGCGGAAGCGTGGTTGCGTTACGGCGCGGCAGCGTACATCGGCGCCGTCAGCCCGTCCGATCGCGGGACGAACGGCCGGGCCGGGCGGGCGTTCTTCAACCGCTGGGGGGATAACAGCGCTCTCAGCGTGGGCGACGCCTTCACCGACATGGCGCGCGATCATTGGGCGGACGACGACAACTGGCGCGAATGGATTTACCAGTATCACCTCTACGGAGACCCCAAATTCGGCGCCCTGCCCACATCGGTCGTCGCCGCAGCCCCCTCCCTGGCACACGCCGGACCGCGTGGTGCGACGCAGCTGCTCCTCCCCGCCTATACCGTGACGACCGATGAGGAGGGTTTTGATCACGTCGCCCTCCCCGGCGGCAGCGAATGGATTTGGGAAGGAGATCCCATCGTCCCCACGTGGAAGGTGGTCTACGATTATCCTCAGGGGCAGCGCGTGCAGCAGGTGACGCTCGCCACACGAGGGGGCCTGATCGTCGCTACCGGCTTGAACATCCCCACGGCCACGCTGGCGCAGGACTGCGACTGCGCGCCGGCGACATCGGCAGCCAACGTCACGCCCGAAGGTTGGGCGCCGCAGTTCGAGCAGGCGTACACGTGGCACGTCTCCGAAAACCCCGAGGGCACTTCGACGCTGGAACTGCTGCTCTACCCCTTTACCTACAATCCAGAAACGACGGACGTGCGCTTCTACCAGGAGTGGAACTTCGACATCGCCGTCGTGGATACAACCATAGACATCGCCGGCCTGATGATGTCCCGATCCCGGTACAGCCTCACGGAGCCCATCATCGCCAGGCTCGTGGTAGAAAACAGCGGCGCGGAACAATCGGTGTTGGTGCAGACGGTCGTCAGGTCGCTTTCGGACGAGGTGACGCAAGCCTTGACACTGGAGCCGCTGCACGCTGTTACCGGCACCTCGCTGCTGGATCTCGTCGTCGCGCCGCTGCCGGCGGGAGACTATGTCCTGGAGGTGCACGTAGAGGATATGACAGGTCACGTCCTGGATTTGGAGAGAACAGAATTCACGGCTGGCATCGCGGCAGGTGAAGTGATCAGCCTGAGCGCGGCGCGGACGCTCTTCAAGCCTGGGGACGCCGTTCCCCTCACCCTGGTGTTTCAGAACACGGGAGACACGCCGCTGAATGGCGTCGCCGTGATCCGCGTGGAGACAGAGGATGGCGTCACGTCGCCGGCCACGTTCACCATTCCGTTCACCGCGCTTACGCCCGGCGCGACGGAGACCTTCAACGCTATCTGGGATTCGACGGGAGCGACCGCGGAGACCTACCGGGTGGTAGGCTACGGCAGCTACCATCAGGGAGTCTCACTGCCGATGGAGATGAGACTCAGCACGCGAGCGCGCGTCTATCTGCCGCTGACGCTACGGCAGTGAAATAAATTTTCAGCGCCGGCATCTCAGGTGTATAATGAAGGGCGAAGCGTTGCTCCGCCCTTCATTGTTTCTACCAGGCTGAAACACAACAAATGACGAGCGGGAGGCCGGACGTCAACTTTCAATCGCAACAGGGAGGCAGAATGACCACGGTGCCCATTGTCCATATGACGTTGTACAAACACGGCGTCGGCTTCTTCGAGCGGCGCGCCCGGCTCAGCGGAACGGAAGTGACCCTGCCCTTTCAGGTCGAGGTCATGAACGATCTGCTCAAGAGCCTCACGGTCATAGATCTGGAAGGCGGGCAGGTGCTCGGCATTGATTACGCCACCCCGCAGACGCGCGAGGAGCAGCTAGAGGGCTGCACGGTGCGCCTCAGCGATCAGCACAGTCTCTACGATTTGCTGGTCAGCCTGCGAGGACGGCGCATCGTCCTGCGGCTCGATCAGGGGGAAACGCTGAGCGGCCTCCTCGTCGGCCCGGATGAGGCGCCCGAACGCCAACCGCTGGCGACAACGCTGATCTCGGTGCTGCAAGACGCCGAGAACCGCGTGCAGGTGACGCCGCTCGGCCGTGTGCAGGGATTGGAGATCCTCGACGAGCAGGGAGGGCGCGATCTGCGCTTCTTCTTGCAGACGGCGTTGAGCCAGGGCAACACGCGCGTCGTCACCATCCGCCTCACCCCCGGCGCGCACGAGCTTTCCGTGCGCTACGTCGCCCCGGCGCCGACATGGCGGGTGAGCTATCGGCTGGTCGCCGAATCGGGCACTGAGCCCGGCGCAGGGCGCGCTCTGCTCCAGGGCTGGGGGCTGTTCGACAACTGCCTGGAAGAAGACCTTCAGGAAATCTCGCTCTCGCTGGTCGCCGGCATGCCCATCTCGTTCGTGTACGATCTCTACACGCCGTTCACGCCCGAACGGCCCCTGGTCAAAGAGGAGGCCCGCGTCGCTGCCGCGCCCATGGAATTTGAGGCGGTCAGGCGTCCCAAAGCCATGCGGGGAGCGCAGCCGGAAGCTGACACGCTCGCGGCAGGGTTTGGCGTCGCAGCGATGATGCGGGTGCCGATGGCGCCGGCGCCGCCCTCGCGCGAGGCCATCGCACAGGCCGCGCCAGTCATGACGGAGGGCAAGGCGCTGGGGGAGCTCTTTCAGTACAACATCGGGACGCCGGTCACGGTAGGACGGGGGCAATCGGCGATGGTGCCTATCATCAGCGAGGAGCTGGAGTATCGTAAGGACCTGCTCTACAACGGCGCCAGGCTCGCTGCCCACCCGGTGGCCACCCTGCGCTTCAAGAACCGCACCGGCTTGACCCTGGAGCGCGGCCCCGTGACGGTTATCGAGGATGGGGAATACGTCGGTGAGGCCATCCTGCCCTTCACGACGACGGAGGGCGAGGGGGTCGTGCCCTACGCCGTCGAGTTGGGAATCCGCATTCGGGAACAGAGCGGCAGCAGCACCGAGACGCGGGCATTGGAGCTCAAGGGGATCTACCTGCAATTCGAGGAATGGGACGTCCGCTGGCGCACTTACCAGGTCACCAACACCACCGACAAGGCCGCTAACGTCCTGATCGAGCATCCGCGCACGGCGAATTTCGAGATCTTCAACACCCCCGCGCCGCACGAACAGACGGCGGAAATGGTCCGCTTTAAGGTCAATGCGCCGTCGCAAGGTGAAACGACGCTCAAAGTCCAGGAACGGCGACTGCTGCGGCGACGCGAGGAACTGCAACAGCAATCCTACGAAGGCTTGCAGCAATATCTCCAACGGGGTCTGCTCGACCGGCAGACGCTCGATAAGGCCCTCAAATTGCTGCTGCTCTGGGACACCCTCCGCGATTACGAGAAGAAGATCGCCGCGGTAGATCAGGAACGTCAGGCGGTCTACAAGGCGCAGCAGCAACTGCGGGAGAACCTGCAGGCGTTGGCGTCAACGGGCAAAGAGGGCGAGCTGCGCGCGCGGTACGTCGCGCAGCTGGAGGCCTCCGAGGGGCAATTGCAGGCGCTCGCGCAGCGCGAGGCCGAACTCAAAGCCAACATCGAGAAGGTGAAACAAGAAATCGAGGCGCGCCTGAAGAACCTGTAAGACGCGGGGAAAATTAAGGCGACTCCGTGGCCTCTGCCACCTTAGGGGATTTCCCCCAAGGCGCTGCGGGGGAAAATTCTAACCAGGATAGGGGAAGCAAGGGTTGAGATCGCTCCCAAATTCTGGTTTAATGGGGGAGCATGAAACGCCATGCGGCCCCTGCCGCAGCGATGATTCGAGGCCCACAGCATTTCCGTAGCATTTCAAGGTGTTCAAATAAAAGGAGGCACTGCGAAAGACTTCGTCGTTAGAGTTTCACAACCTGTCGTATCCAGAGATTTACTTTGCACCCATTTTGAAGGAGGACTGTGATGTTTCGGAAGAATCTGTCTTGGACACTGGTTGTGCTTGTGATTGTTGCTTCCATGCTGCTCTCGGCTTGCGGCGGGACGCCCACCGAGCAAGCAGGCGAGGCCCTGTCCGTCGGCATCGTGCTGCCCACGAAGGATGAGCCCCGCTGGATTCAGGATGAGACGCGCTTCCGCGAGGCGCTCACCAAGGCCGGCTACAATGTCGAGATTCTCTTCAGCCAGGGCTCTTCAGCCAAGGAGAAGGAAAACG
>JAAZNO010000111.1 GCA_012798275.1 Chloroflexota bacterium | reverse complement strand
GGTGAACTTATGGATCTGAATCGTTATACAGAAAAAGCTCAAGAGGCGCTGCTGCGGGCGCAAGGGTTAACGGTTGAACACGGGCATCCGCAGATCGAGCCCGAACATCTGTTGTTGGCCTTGCTGGAGCAGGCGGACGGCGTGGTCCCGCAGGTGATCCTGCAGCTCGGCGGCGATCCGCAACGCCTTGCTGGCGATGTGCGGCAGGTGCTGTCGCGTCGGCCGCGGACGCAAGGGGGCGCCGCGCAGGTAGGACTCTCGCCTGCAACCGCTCGCCTGTTGCAGGCGGCCGAGCGTGAGGCCGATGGCTTGCATGATGACTACGTGAGCACCGAGCATTTGCTGCTGGCGATGGCGGACACGAGCACGGGCGACCTTTCCCGTTTCCTGGCGACCTTTGGCGTCACCCGTGATGCGGTATTGCGCGCTCTCCAGGGAATTCGCGGCGGACAGCGCGTCACGACGCCGACCCCCGAAGGGACCTACTCGGCGTTGGAGCGCTATGGGCGCGACCTGACAGTGTTGGCGCAGCAGGGCAAGCTCGACCCGGTGATTGGCCGCGACGATGAAGTCCGGCGGGTGATGCAGATTCTCTCCCGCCGTACGAAGAACAACCCCGTGCTGGTAGGCGAGGCCGGCGTGGGGAAGACCGCCATTGTCGAGGGGTTGGCGCAGCGCATCGTGCGGGGCGACGTCCCCGAAAGCCTGAAGGACAAGCGCATCTTCCAGCTGGACATGGGCGCGCTCATTGCCGGCGCCAAGTATCGCGGCGAGTTCGAGGAGCGCCTCAAGGCGGTGCTCAACGAGGTGGCGCGCTCGGAAGGGAAAATTTTGCTGTTCATTGATGAGCTGCATACCGTCGTTGGCGCGGGCAAGGCGGAGGGCGCGATGGATGCCGGCAACCTCCTCAAACCCATGCTGGCGCGCGGCGAGCTACACACCATTGGCGCGACGACGCTGGATGAATATCGCCAGTACATCGAGAAAGACGCGGCGTTGGAGCGACGTTTCCAGCCGGTCTATGTGGACGAGCCGTCGGTAGAGGACACCGTCAGCATCCTGCGCGGCCTCAAGGAGCGCTATGAGGCGCATCACGGCGTCCGCATTCAGGACGCGGCGCTCATCGCGGCGGCCTCGCTGAGCCGGCGCTACATCACCGACCGGCAGCTGCCCGACAAGGCCATTGACTTGATAGACGAGGCTGCGGCGCGGCTGAAAATGGAGATTGATTCCAAGCCGGAGGATCTGGACGAATGTGATCGCCGCATCATGCAGCTGGAAATCGAGCGCGAGGCGTTGCGGAAGGAAAAAGATGAGGCCAGCCGCCAGCGCCTGCAGAAACTGGAACAGGAGCTGGCGGACCTGCACGAGCGCGAGCGCGCGCTGCGTTCGCGGTGGGAGCAGGAGAAATCGCTGATCCAGGAATTGCAGGCCACGCAGCAGGCGATGGAGGCGCTCAAGGTTGAGATTGAACAGGCGGAGCGGGCCTTTGACCTGGAGCGGGCGGCGCGGCTGCGCTATGGCAAAGCTCTGGAATTGCAGAAGCAACAGGAGGAGTTGCAGGAACAGCTGCGAAAGGTGCAGGGGGATCGCCCCCTTCTGCGCCTGGAGGTCAGCCCGGAGGAAATCGCGCGCGTGGTCTCGGAGTGGACGGGGATTCCGGTCTCTCGACTGTTGGAGGGCGAACGCGCCAAGCTGCTCCGCATGGAGGAGGAGCTCCATCGGCGTGTGGTAGGACAGGATGAGGCGGTCGCCGCCGTCTCTAACGCCGTGCGACGTTCGCGCGCCGGCTTGCAGGACCCCAACCGTCCTATCGGCTCGTTCCTGTTCCTGGGGCCGACGGGTGTGGGGAAGACGGAGCTGGCCCGAGCCCTGGCCGAATTCCTGTTCGATACCGAGGACGCGCTCATTCGCATTGACATGAGCGAGTATCAGGAGAAGCACACCGTCTCGCGGCTCATCGGCGCGCCGCCGGGATATGTCGGCTATGAGGAAGGCGGGCAGTTGACCGAGGCTGTGCGGCGTCGGCCTTACAGTGTGTTACTGTTGGATGAGATCGAGAAGGCGCATCCCGAAGTCTTCAACGTGCTGTTGCAGCTGCTGGATGACGGACGTCTCACCGATGGGCATGGTCGGACGGTGGACTTCAAAAATACCATCGTCATTTTGACCAGCAACGTCGGCAGCCGGTGGATCAAGGAGCTGGGGGTGGAGGCGGCCCGTTCGCAGGTGCTGGCGGAGCTGGATCAGGCGTTCCGACCGGAGTTCCTGAACCGGATTGACGCGGTGATTCTCTTCCGTAATCTCACTCGCGAAGACCTGGCGCAGATCGTGGACATTCAGGCGCGGCATTTGCAGGCTCTGTTGGCCGAGCGACACATCGAGGTGACCTTGACCGAGGCGGCGCGCCATTACCTGGCGGACGTGGGGTATGATCCCGTGTATGGCGCCCGCCCGCTCAAGCGCGCCATCCAGCGCGAGCTGCAAGATCCGCTGGCGCTGGCGGTGTTGGAAGGCCGCTTTGGCGAGGGGTCGCACGTTACCGTGGAGGTACGCGAGGGCAAACTGGCCTTTGTCGAGGGCTGATAGCGTCTGACATCTGGCCGGAATCAACACCGTCGTGGTGGGATGAAGTTCCCATCACGACGGTGTTTTGTCAGAAGACCGCGCGGATCATGAGCATCACCCCCAGAATGGC
>JAAZNO010000663.1 GCA_012798275.1 Chloroflexota bacterium | reverse complement strand
GGCGTGGCGACCTATGCCGTGACCGCGCGCCCCCTGATCGCGACGCCGCTTTCCCAGATGCAGTATCGGGGCGTCGCCAACGTGGAAGGCTACGAGTTCCCCTCCGAGCTGTGGGTGATGCTCGGGCGGGTGCTGCGGGAACATCGCGGGGAGCGGTTTTTCCTCAGCGGCTATTGGAGCGGGGTGGACACCCTGGGGCATCACTACGGCCCTTACGATACGACCGCCGATCTGGAAATCCGCTCCATCGGACAGCTGTTGGAAGCCGGCCTGCTGGAGCAGCTGGCGGCTGCGGAGCGTCAGGGGACGTTGCTGCTGGTGACGGCAGACCATGGGCAGATTGACGCTCCGGCGCGGGCGGCGGTGCGCTTGCCGGATCATCCGCAGCTGCGTGACCTGCTCGTCATGCCGCCGCTGGGCGAGGCGCGGGTTCCCTTCTTCTATGTGCGTTCGGGCTGCTATACGGCGGCGTGGAATTACCTCCACACCCATCTTTCCAGGCCGTTCATCTACTTTTCCCAGCAGGCCTTCATCGAGAGCGGCCTGTTGGGGCAGGGGACGCCGCACGCGGAGCTGGAATATCGGCTGGGGGACATCATCGGCATTGCCCGCAAGGACGCCTATTTTGTGCGCGATCCCGCTCTGGCGCAGAGACTGCGCGGGCGCCATGGAGGGCTGGACGCCGGGGAGATGCTGGTGCCGTTGTTGGCCCTGCGCCTTGATGCATGATGCAACCTGCACGTGCTTACGTTTCCACGTTCACACGTTCACACGTTCACACGTAAGGAGACGCCATGCGCGAAATACGTTTTGTGCTGGTGGGATTGGGGAATCTGGGACGGCGCTTCTGCGAATTGCTGGTGGAAAAGGATGCGCTGCTGCGTGAGCGCTATGGCTTGAGGCTGAAGCTGGTGGGCGCTGCGGATAGCCGGGGGACGGCTTACGCCGCTGCCGGCCTCGACCCGGCGTTAGTGGCGCAGCTCAAGCGTGAGGGGCGCAGCATCGCCGACTACCCCGGCGCGGGACGGCCCGGCGAGAGCGCGCTGGCATTGGTCGCCGGCGCCGAAGCCGAACTGTTGCTCGAAGCGTCGCCCGTCAATCTGGCGCAGGGCGCCGAACCGGGGCTGAGTTGTATCCGTGCGGCGCTGAAGAAGGGGATGCACGTCTCGACGCCCAACAAGGGGCCGCTGGTGCTGGCATTCCGCGAGTTGCACGACCTTGCAGCTGCCAACGGCGTCAGCCTACGCTTCGATGGGACCGTGACCGGTGGCCTGCCGGCGATCAACCTGGGGCAGCGCGAGCTGCGCGGCGCGGTCATCACGCGCGTGGAGGCGGTGCCGAATCTGGTCACGGGGTACATCATGGACCTGCTGACCGACGGCGTCTCCTGGAATGCAGCATTGGCGCAGGCGCAGGCGGAGGGGGTGCTGGAGGCCGATGCCTCGTGGGACCTGGAGGGGTGGGACGCGGCGGCGAAACTGGTCATTCTCACCAACGCGGTCCTGGAGTATCCCGCGCGGTTGGAGGAGGTCGAGCGCGCCGGCATTGCGGCGGTCCCCGTGGAGGAGCTGCGCGCGGCGCGGCAGCAGGGCCGGCGCTATCGGCTGCTGGCGACGGCGGAGCGCGACAGCTGCGGCGGCTGCCGCCTTTCCGTGAAGCCCATGGCGCTTCCTCCGGAGCATCCGCTGGGCCATCTGGGGCGCAAGCAGATGGGCGTGGTCTATCACACGGACATTTTCGGCAGCATCACCGCGCTCATCGAAGAGCTCACCCCGGTACCCTCCGCTGCCTCGATGTTGCGGGACATCTTCGATATTTTTGCGTGACGCCGTCGTCTGGAATGCAGAACGGGTCTGCGCGAAAGGCTGGTTTTGATCGTCACATGGGTATTGGAGGTGGGGGGATGCGGCGAAGTGTTGTTTTGTGGCTCCTTTTATTGTTGGTGACGGCTTGCCAATCGTCGGAAACCGTCACCCCCGAAATAGAACAGGAGGAAGACATGGCGCTGAAGTTGACCAGTCCAATGTTCGCCCACGGCGAGGCGATTCCGAAGTTGTACACCTGTGACGGGGAGGACATCTCTCCGCCACTGGCGTGGAGTGACGCCCCGGCAGGGACGCAGAGTTTCGCGCTCATCTGCGACGATCCCGATGCGCCCGCCGGCGTGTGGGACCATCTGATCCTCTTCAACATTCCTGCCTCGGCGACCGGCTTGCCGGAAGGCATTGCTGAGCGCACGGATGGCAGCGTGTATGGGAAGAACAGCTGGCGGCGGCTCGATTATGGCGGACCTTGCCCGCCGAGCGGCACGCACCGCTATTTCTTCCGGCTGTATGCCCTCGACACCACGCTCGACCTCAAAGCAGGCGCTTCCAAGCGCGAGGTGGAGCGTGCGATGCAGGGGCACATCCTGGCGCAGGCCGAGCTGCTGGGGACGTACACCCGCCGGTGACAGGAGCGAGCCATCACGGAGGGTGCAGATCCCGGCGGGGCGCCGCCGGGAACAAAAATGTGAGTCATGAGCCAAGACTGCGACGGCCCTTTTCTCGCTGCTCTCTCTTTCCGAAGGAGACGCCAGGTGCTGGCGCACATCATCCAAAAATGAAAATGTGCGGTCATTGTTTAGCCTGGCGTCAGGTAGCTCGACGGCGATGGATGAACCTTTGTAAGCTGTAGCTTTTGCCCCTCTCCTAGTCCCCTCCCCAACGGCACAGGCGCCGTTGGGGAGGGGAAG
>JAAZNO010000662.1 GCA_012798275.1 Chloroflexota bacterium | reverse complement strand
ATCCACCAGTCGCCCGCCGGCGTGCCATCAAACAGGCGGACATAGAGCTCCTGATGGTGCGCGGAAAGCTTCCAGTGCACCCAGCGACGGCTGTCGCCGGGAACGTAGGGGCGCACGCCCGAAGCGCTGATAACCCGGTCGAGTGCGTTGGCGCGCGGACGGCCCTCCCCCGACCGGCCGCCCGGCGCGACCTCGATGGGAGGCAAGGGGACGATCGGCGGCAACACCAGCAAGGGCATGGAAGCCGGATAGGACCGGGCGACGGTGTAAACGCCGAAGGGATCGCCCGTCCGCACGTTGGTCGGGCCGAGGTAGAACAATCCCCGCCGCGTGCAAACGGATTCTCGATGCCAGCGGATGGAGCTGCGACTGGCAACGCCGGTGCCGCGACTCGCCCGATAGCCGGGCAACGTCGAAAGGTCCTCCACCTCCACCCAGAGCGCCGGCAGCGCCGCATCGTTCGCCAGGCTGAAACGCTCGATCAGGCGATCCCCCACCTGCGCCCAGCCGAAGCGCATCTCGCGGGTGAGGCTCAGCTTCGCGCGCAGGGAAAAGGCCCAGTAGGTGCTGATCGCCCACAGCCCGCCCAATCCCACCAGCAGCGCCATCCATCCCTTGTAGGGAAGGAAGATCTGCAGCAGCAGCACCAACCCCACGAGGATGGGCAGCAGCCAGTTATTCAGCTTCACGCTCGACTTTTGGGATTTCATTTTCGTTCAGAGCTCTGCGAGCCTTACCGTAAAGCATCACGGTCGCCAAACACAGCCTCAACGGCGCGAGGGAGCGCTCTCCGGCACAGGAATTTCCTCGAGCAGCTGGGTCACGACGGCTTCCGGCTTCTGTTCCCGCAGGCGCGCCCCCGGCGCCAGGATGAGCCGATGCGCCAGCGCGGGAACTGCCAGCGCTTTGATGTCATCGGGCAGCACAAAATCCCGCCCCTCCAATGCCGCGCGCGCCTGCCCACCACGGAAAAGCGCCAGACTCCCTCGCGGGCTGGCCCCCAGGTAGACGTCGCTGTGATCGCGCGTGCGCCGCACCAGGCGCACGATGTACTCGCGCAGGGATTGACTCACGTGCACGCTCTTGATGGCTTCCTGCGCGGCAAGCAGTTCTTCGACGCTGATCACAGCGCGCAAGGTCTCGATGGGATGCTGAAACTGCTGCCGGCTCATCATTTCCATTTCGTCCCACAAGGAGGGATACCCCAGGCTGACGCGGAAAAAGAAGCGGTCAAGCTGCGCCTCCGGCAGGGGAAAGGTGCCTTCATATTCAACGGGGTTCTGCGTCGCCAGCACCATAAAAGGTTGCGGCAGGGGATGGGTGACGCCGTCCACCGTCACCTGGCGCTCCTCCATGGCTTCCAGCAACGCCGATTGGGTCTTGGGGGTAGCACGGTTGATTTCATCCACGAGCAGGATCTGCGACATGACCGCGCCCGGCTGGTATTCGAACTGGCGCGTCGCCTGATTGAAGATGGAGACACCGGTCACGTCACTGGGGAGCATATCGGGCGTGAACTGCAGCCTTCCGAAGGTGCAGGCCGTCGAAAGCGCGAGGGAGCGAGCCAACATAGTCTTGCCGACGCCGGGCACATCTTCGATCAGCAAATGCCCCTGGCTCAGAAGGCCGATCACCACCAGCTCCACCGTCGCCTGTTTGCCGATGATGACCTGATTGACGTTGGCGATGATCTGCCTGGCCAGCGTCCGTACTGCCGCGAGACTGCTCTGGGAATCCGTTTCCGCCATCGCACCCTCCTTCGAAAATGGCCCCGAATGAACACGAATTTCACGAATAAGATGAGAAATTCCTGGCCCCCGGGGCTGCTACGTCCTCAAACACCGCGCTTCAGCGCGGTGGGCTCGTGTCGAACCGGTGAGCCGTCGCCGTCGCTGCTCACGACTCACATTTTCATCCTTGGATGATGTGTGCCAGCACATGGCGTCTCCCTCGAAAATGGCCCCGAATGAACCCGAATTTCACGAATCAGATTTGTGGGGTTTTGCAGGCGGGCTACGCCCGCCTGCAAAACCCCCTTATTTTTTCTCCCCCTCCCCGACGGCGTATGCGCTGTCGGCGAGGGGGCAAGGGGTTGGGCAAAAGCTACAGGCCACAAAGGTTCATCCATCGTCGTCTGGCTACCTGGCGCCGGGCTGAACAGTTACCGCACATTTTCATCCTTGGATGATGTGCGCCAGCACCTGGCGTCTCCTTAGAAAATGGCCCCGAATGAACACGAATTTCACGAATAAGATGAGAAATTCCTGGCCCCCGGGACTGCTACGTCCTCAAACAACGCGCTTCAGCGCGGTAGGCTCGTGTCGAACCGGTGATCCGTCGCCGTCGCTGCTCACGATTCACCCCCTCACAACTCACATTTTCGTGCTTGCATGGCGTCTCCTCGGAAAATAAGCGAATCGGCGAATCCTCACGTTCTCACGTTCCCACGTGGGCACGTAGGCACTTTCACACGTGGACACGTGGACACCTTCACACGTCCAGACGTCACCCCGTTTCCGCATGCACTAGAAAGAACCGCCAGAGGCGGGGAAAAGTTCATTTCAAGCCCCCGCACTTTGCTGATCGCGTCCGGCAATCACCAGGCCGGCCAGGATCAACACGCCTCCCACGACTGCCGTCACTGCCGGCGCCTCGTCAAGTACCACCCACGCCAGAATCGTCGAGCCAATCGGCTCGCCCAACACCGCCAGCGACACGTAAGTCGCTGACAGGTGTCCCAGCGACCAGTTCAGGGACGAATGGCCGATGATCTGAGGAAACAGCGCCAGGAGCGCCAACCACAGCCACGTCAGCAGGCTGAAACCGGTGAGAGGCACCCCCGCTGCCCAGGCCCAGAGCAACAACACGACGGCCGCCGTCCCATAAACGGGGAAAACGTACCCCAGAAGCGAGATCCGCGCGCGTAGCACACGCCCGATGAGGAAATATCCCGCCACAGCCAGGGCGCCCGTCAGAGCCAGCGCGTCTCCCTGGAGCTGATGGGCGCCGCCGCTGAAATCGCCCGCCGTGATGATCACCGAGCCGCTCAACGCCAACAGCAATCCCAGGATCGTCTCCCGCGACAGCCGCTCATGGAAAAGGAAATGCGCGATCAGCCCTACAAACAGGGGTGACATCGCTACCAGCACCACCGAGGCGGCGACGGAGGTCAATGCCAGGGAGAGAATCCACGTGGCGAAGTGCACGGCCAGCAACGCCCCAGAAGCCAGCAACCATCGCCGCTCCCGACGGTTGAAGGAGCGCAGCTCGGCCCGCCGGGTCGAAAGTGCGAATGGCGCCAGCATCACCGTGGCCAACGTCAACCGCCACGCCGCAATGGCCAGAGAATGCGCCTCAGTCTGCGCCAGACGCACCAGCGTGCTCGACATCGAAGTCGCCAGCACGCCAAAGAACAAAACCAGTTGCGGCGGTACCGTCAGACGGGCAGGGGAAGAGACCGGAGCCTCATGACCCATGTAAGCCTCCATAACAATACCGGGCGCGCCGTGATCACGGCGCGCCCGGCAGCATTGGGGGATTTCTAAGCACGTCGGCTAGCTGCTTTTGGCAGGCATGAAGCGCGCCAGTTTCGCCGCCAGATTGGAGAGCGGCAGGCTCTGGAGCCACACCCGTCCCGGTCCGCTCAAGGTCGCCAGGAACATTCCCTCGCCAGAGAAAAGCACGTTCGTCACGCCCTTCACCGTCGCGATGTCGTAGGTGACCGAAGGCTCGAAGGCCGCAATATGGCCCGGATCTACT
>JAAZNO010000110.1 GCA_012798275.1 Chloroflexota bacterium | reverse complement strand
GCGCTGATCGTCTGCAGCTCCAATTCGTTCATCCCAATCAGCATTCGGGCAGCGTCGTCGGATTGCCAGGGCGAAAAGGGCTCGTACAGGATGGACTCGGCGGCGCGTTGCACTTTGACGAAGGTGCGGAACCCCGTCCAGGGCGTGGTCTGATACGCTTTGTTCGCGGGCTGAAATTCCATGATGGGGTGATCCTTGCTGGCGACGCCGAAACTGGCGATCGCCTGCCCCCGGTTCACGTAGAAGACCCAGAGCGGCGTTCCAAGCGGTCCGGCAATCCCCGGCAGGAAGCTGGAGAAGGGGCGCCGGGCGGCGTAATCCTCCATGACAAAGCGGCCTGATGCATCGAGGTAGCAGGCTTGATCAGATTCCATAGACTCTACTTTGGACTCCACTTCATGGTAATTGTTCAGTCACCGACTACAAATAGTGTAGATGGGGTTTTGCAGGCGGGCTGCGCCCGCCTGCAAAACCCTCCTATTTTTCCTCCCCTCCCCAGGGTCCTCTGGAGAGGAGGCAAAGGGTTAGGGGTTCCGGAAGACGAGCGGCAGGTACAGCGTGCTGAGACGCGCCAGTTGCACCTCATCCAGGTAGAAGGCTCCCTGGCTGCCCGCGGGGAGCTCCAGGCTATAGCCCCACACTTCGCTCAAGGTCAGGCCGTCGTTGGGGGCGTTCAGCGGTTGCTCCGCGCTCCGCGTGAAGGCGCTGAACGGCAAAATCATGCGCTTCCAGCCGGAGAAGTCGTCCACGAAGGTGGCCTCGAAGCGCTCGGCGGTGTCGGGGGCCTGAGAGACGCGCACGTAGTCCACCTGCATCGTCTGCGGGAACTGCGTCGTAGCATCGGGATACCCCGGCCAGTTGCCGCCCACGGCCACGTTAAGCAAGAAGAAGAACGGGTGATCGAAGACCCAGTCCGTGTTGGGTGGGAGATCGGCGACGGTTGCCGTGAAGTAGTTGGTGTCGTCCACATACCAGCGGATCTCGGTCGGTTCCCATTCGATGGCAAAGACGTGGAAATCGTCGGAAAGCGGGGAGGACAGCACATACGGGCCACTGCCGATGTTACTCCCGCCGGAATACCCCGGCCCGTGGATCGTCCCGTAGAGGATGTTCTGCTCGGACGGCTTGCCGATGTTCTCCATGATGTCAATCTCGCCGGAGGTAGGCCAGCCGACCGTGTCTATGTCGTTGCCCAGCATCCAGAAGGCCGGCCAGATGCCCTGCCCCTTGGGGATCTTAATGCGCGCTTCCAATCGCCCGTACAGGAACTCCTGTTTGCCGGAGGTGAGCAGACGGGCGGAGGTCGCGTAGCAGACGCCATTGGGGCCGGTGGGGCTGCTGGCGCAGGTCAAGGCCGGGTCGGTGTTGGTGGTAGCCGTGATGACCAGATGGCCTTTGCCGTCCAGAGCGGAATTGTCGCGGCTGTCGGTGTAGTACTCCCATTCGTTGTTGCCCCAACCGCCGCCGCCGATGTCATAGTTCCAGTTGGCGGGATTGGGTGCGGAGCCGGCAGCGCCGGTGAATTCGTCGCTCCAGACCGGTTTCCAGCCGTCCGGGCCGGGTTCAGGCTGGCGGTTATCGAGCAGTTGGACCGTGATCGGCGTGCCGGTGTTCATCCCGTAGACCCAGAAAGCGAGGCCGTTGTAGGCGCTCCAGTCCTGGCTGATAGGGAAGGTACGCGTGAAGCCGCCCGCGGTGGCGACGGCGTCGGCGCCAGCCGTCAAGCCCGTCGGCAGGGAATAGGTCACACTCAGAACGGTGTTGAGCAGCTCCTGGCCGGGCAAAGCCAGCGCCGTGCCCGATAAGACGGAGGTGAGCGAGACAGTGACGTTCCCGCCGGGTTTGAGCGTCGCGGGCAGGCCATACTCGAAGTCGTCAATCATGCTGGGATCGGAGATGCTGGTGTCTATAATGACCAGCGGCGACGCGGCGCGATAGCCCACCGCGGCTCCAACCGCCCCGGTCAGCGTCATATCGAGACTACGGCGCGGCGCGACTTTGCTGTTGGCGAAGGTCGTCACGGTGAAGGTCTGGGCCGTCGTCCCCGGCGCAAAAACAAGCGTACGCATGACCGGGCCGAGATAGTCAATCCCCAGCAGGGCGCTGTCGTCGGTCAGCACACAGGTCACGGTGACCGGCAGCGTCGCGGCTGTGTTGAGCGTGACCTTGACGGCGGCGGGCTGTCCTTCATTGGCCGCGTAAGCGTAGGCGGCGAAGCCCGCGCGCACGGTGGCCGGATGCTGGGCAAGGTCGCCGTACAGCTCCACCTGATCCAGGTAGTAAACGGTCGTGGTCGAAACTGCCGGCAGGTTGAACGCGAAGCCGGACACGTCGGTCAGATTGAGGCCGTCGGCGGGCGCGCCGGACGGTTGATAGTCGGTACGGCGTTGGAAGAGCGCAAACGGCAGTGAGATTTGCTTCCAGCCGGAGAAGTTGTCCGTGAAGCGCTGGTAGAACCGCTCGGCGGAGTCGCCGATGTTGCCCAGCTGCCGGTTATCGAAGACTTCGACCTGGATTTGCGACCCGCTGTTGGCCCCGTAGAACCAGAAGCGCAGGCCATCGTAGCGGCTCCAATCCTGGCTGCCCCAGGCGTTCTCATCCTTGAAGGCATCGGTGAAACCGCCCCAGCTCTCCACGTTGCTCGTGACTTTGAGCGCGGTGTTGGGCGTGGAGCCGCCGGGCAGAATCACGGTGCCCGTCGTGCCGGTCGTGAGGGTAATCCCCACATTGCCGTAGGTCGAACCCCAGATGGAGAAGCCAATTTGATTGCCAAAGGGGTCCCGGCCGGTAGGCAGGCCGCTCTCGAAATCCTCGATGAGGGCGATGCTCGGCGGGGGAGTGGTGTTGAGAAGCGTCAAGACGGCAGGGTTATGCAGAGCGCCCAGCTTAGCGCCGGCAGCGTTCGAGAGCGATAGAGTGACGGTTTTGTTTGGCGTGTACAACGTCGGGGTGATGGTAGAGACGCTGAAGAATTGCTCGGTGACACCGGGAGCAAAGGTCAACGTCCCGGACGCGGCGATATAGTCAACGCCGGCGACAGCTGTGCCATCGCTCGTCTCATAGTCCACCGTCACAGTCGTCGTGGGAGTGACATTGAGCGTCACTGCAATATTCGCCGTTTTGCCTTGATCCACTGTGTACGCAGCGCTGGCAAAATCAACACTGATAGAAATCTGTAGCGAAGCAGGCCCAAACAGTCTGATGTAGTCCATGTAGTAGACGCCCTGGCCGGGCACCGTCGGGGCAAAGGCAAACGCCTGCACCGCCGTCAGCGTCGGGCCGTCATTGGGCGCGCCGTCCGGCTGATAGTCGAGGTCGTGATAGAAGACCTGCCAGGGGAAGGTCAACTCGCGCCAGCCAGTGAAATCGTCCGTGAATTTGGTCGCCAGCCGTTCCCCGTCGTTATCCGTGAGGATGATTTTGAAGACGGTGTCGGTGTTCGTGCCGTAGAACCAGAACCCGAGCCCGTCATACGCGCTCCAATCCTGGTAGGGAACCGTGTCCAGCCCGACGCCCACCCCCCAACCGCGCGCCGTGTACCCCACCTTCATCACGGAGTTTTGAGCCACGCCCAGCGCTGCCAGCGTGTCGGTCACCACCACCGCCTTGTCCAGGACCGACCCGCCGCCCCAATCGCCATACGTGAACCAGCCGTCAACCCCACCGGTTTCAAAGTCAGCCAGGAGAGGTAAAGTGGAGCTCTGCAGGCTGGCCGCGGGACGTGGCGCATTGGCGAGCAGGGCGGTCGGTTGCGAGTCTGCCGGCGACGACGGCCTACTGACCGCTGCGGCTTCCTGAGTAGCGGCGGCTGCCAGGGGGAGATGCGCCGCGCCTATCATTTGTGAGCTGAATAACAAGCCCACCAACACGATGAGAGTAAAAGCTGTTTTGGCAAATCTCAGTAACATCTCTATCCTCCTGCTATGAAAAGGGTTTTAGAGGGGGATATCAGCTCACCCTTCAGGCCCGAGGCCCGCCGGTGCGCTCATATC
>JAAZNO010000661.1 GCA_012798275.1 Chloroflexota bacterium | reverse complement strand
GTCGCCGAGGTGGAAGTGAGCCGCAAGAGCGGGAAAGTGCGGGTCGTCGGCATTTGGGCGGCGCACGATGCCGGCAGGATCCTCTATCCGCGCGGGGCGATGGGGCAGATGTACGGCGCCATCGCCATGGGCCTGGGTTTTGCGCTGATGGAAGGCTTTCGTTTCGAGGACGCCATGCCCCAGACCACCAACCTCACCACATATCGCCTGCCACGCGCCACGGACGTGCCGGAGATCGAGGGGACCTTCATCCCAACGCGGCAGGGATTGGGGCCCTTCGGCGCGAAGAACCTCGCCGAGCCGGTGATGGTCGGCACGGCGCCCGCCATCGCCAACGCCGTCTTCCAGGCAACGGGCGTCCGCGTGCGGCAACTTCCCATCACGCCGGAGATGCTCAAAACGAGCCGGTAAGGGGGCTTCTGACAAAGCAGACCACGGCCCTTGATACCAGGCCGTGGTCTGTCATTTCCGGCTCACGCTGCGGCGAAAAACGTCGGATACCGGGCGCGGAGCTCCTCCAAGAGGGCACCGAAAATCGCCGGGCTGTGGGGAGCGATCAACTGGAGCATTTCCACCGCCACGTTGCGAATTTCCCATTGCGCATCGGGGGTGATGCGCACCCGGAAAAAGTGCAACAATTCTCGAAAGTTCATCGTCACCACGAGGCGGGTCGCCGTGGCGTTGGGCAATACGAACCGGGCGTCCTCCTTGCGTACCCCGCGCTCCCGCAAGCCGCGATAGGCCTCCTGCACCTGAGTCGCAAACTCCTCCCAGATGCGGCTCGCCTCCGGGTCGCCGGCGATGGCCTCTGGCACCACCCACTCAGGCGCGTCCATGGCCGTGTAGCGCTGGCTTTCCTGGCTGTACGAAGCGAGCCGATGGCGCACCAGCTGATGGCTGCACGCCCGGCTGATCCCGCTGAGCTCGAAGGTGGCCGCCGCATGTTCGATGATGCTCTCGTGGCCGTCACGCAAACGCGCGCGGATGAACGCCCCCGCATCGCCGCGAGATGCGCTCCGGTAGCACACCCGCCCCGCGTGCTCGATCAACTCCTCCGGCGTGCCGGCACCCCGCAGGTACTGCGTCACCGCCAACAGCTCGACCCGCATCCTAAATCCCCAGGCCGGGGCGCAGCTGACTGAGGGCGTTGATGATGATCTGCACCGAGGCGTCAATGCCCCACTTGCCGCTGTTGATCACCAGATGGTAATTCAGGGGATCGGCCCAATCAATGCCGTAGAAGTTTTTGAGATAGGCGGCCGTGCTCTGATCGCTGTTGCGGGTGAATGCCTCGGCCTCGCTGATGCTGATTCCCTTCTGAGCCTGCACCCGCATCACCCGCGCGCCCAAGGTCGCCTCGATGCGCACGTGGAGCACGCCGGCCATGTCCCGCAAGATCGCCTGTCCCCCGCGCCCGACGATGACAACGTTGCCGTGCTTGTAGGCGGCGCGGATGGTGCTCTGGATCATGTTAATGCAGGTGACCTCATTCAGTGCGGAGACCGTGAGCTCTTGCTGCCCGGTGGGGCCCGTCGTCCAGCTCTCGACCTGCGCGACGGTGCGCGGCGCGAACAGGCGGTTGAAAAAGCCCCGCACCTTGTAATTCTCCTCCGAAAAATCCACCAGTTCGTGCTCGGAAAGCCCTACTTCCCCCGCGACCTGAAGCATCAATTGCTTGTCGAAGTATTGGTATCCCAACACCTCACACAGGCGCTTGGCGATTTCGTCGCCGCCGCTGCCATACTGCCGGGAAATCGTGATGACTGCCATCGCTCTCCTCCTGTTTTGATACATGTGCATGAAACTGCCAGGCGCAATGCTTGAGAAAGATCTTCGCTTTCAGTATACTCGAAATTTGGCAAGTTGACCATTGCGGTGAGGCGCCTCTCATGCGGCACACCGGCGGGGGACGAAAACTCTGAAAGCTGCGGACTGCAAAGATTCATCCATTGCAGCCTGGCTGCTTGAGCCAGGCTGAACAGTTACCATAAAAACCGGCCCGCCGGTTAATACTCACCAGCGGGCCGGTCATGCATCACGCTCTACGCATCACGCCTCTTTCAGATACGCGATCAGCGGATCGGTGACCAGCGGCACCACATCCCCAATCATGTGCGGCATGAGATTGTCCATGACCTGCGGCATGAGCTGGGGCATCTGCTCAGCCATATAATCCGGCATGGGAATCCGCTCCGCCACCCGCGCCAGCATGGTGTCCATCACCTTGGGCATCATCATGGGCATCATTTTAGGGAAGAGCACCGGGAAGAGCGGTCTCATCGCCGCGAGCGCGCCGGGAACTTTGCCCAGCGCCCGCATCATCTTGCCCATGCCAAAAGGCATCGCGTCTACCAGCTCCGGCCACATCGTCCCCATCACATCGGCGAAGCCCTGCGGCGACATCAAGGCGATCATGGCCTCGAAGACGGCCCACTGCGCCTGGACTTCGGGGTGCGGATCGGGCAGGTCGGTGTAACCCAATCGCTCCGCGCAGAAGCGCGCCAGGTCCTCGATCTCCACGGGCGCCTGGGTCTTTTGACGTGTCACGCGGAACTGGAACTCGCAGCAAGGACACGCTGCCAGCACCTTCTGCGCGCCCGCCTCGACGGCCTCGTCCAGGCGATGCTGACCTACCACCACGGCAACCGGCGGCTCTTTGATGAGCGTGAGCACGCTGCCGCAGCAGTGCGCGTTGTCACGGTTGTACTCCATCTCGACGTATTTCACGCCGGGGATGGCCTGAATTAACGTCCGCGGCTCCTCGTAGACGTGCGAGACGCGCCCCATGTGGCAGGAATCGTGCCAGGTGACGGTCACCGGCTCGCCGTCGCCCTCCGGCAGCGCGGCTTCGGGGAAGGCGAACTCCCCCGCCGCGATCTTCTCCGCCACGACCTCGCTGTAGTGCCGGGCCGTGATGTTGAAGGGAATGCCCAGCTTCTTCGCCCACTCCGGATACACGTGTCGCCACATCATGCTACAGGCCGGGCAAGAGGTGATCACCGTGTCCGCCCCGGCAGCCTCCACCGCGGCGATGTTCTTCCGCATAGTCTCGGCAAAGATCTCCCACTTCCCCGACATCAGCATGGGCGCGCCGCAGCAGTTTTCTTTCTTGCCCACATACGTGAAGTCTACGCCAGCCTCATCCAGCAAGCGCACACTGGCGATGCTGATGTCGTGTTCCACGTAGCTCGCGGTGCAGCCCGCGAAGTACACGGCCGGGGCCTTCTTGCCCACGCCGTGCTTCTCTTGCAGATCCTCCGGGAACCAGGCGTCGCGATCCTTGCGATAGCCGGCCCAGATGTTGCCCTGACCGGTGAGCGCCGCCGCCATCATCTCGAAGGGCGGGATTGTCATGTGCCCCTCGTCTTGGACCAGCTGCCCGCGCAGCTTCATCCACGACGGCTCGATGGGCAGATTCGCCGAGCAGCGCAGGTTACAGAGCTCGCAGGTGGTGCACACCAGGAAGGTATCCACCATGAACTGATCCCACTTCTCGCGGCCCTCCATGTACTCGCGCAGCCAGTACCACTTGCCGCGCGGACTCTGACTCTCCCAACCGCGCCCATAGTATTGATCGCATTCCTGCACGCAATAGCCGCACTGCGAGCAGGCGTAGGCGTACCAGGCCACATCAGGGGGGATGCCTTTGACGGGTTGATCGGGCATTTTCTCGCCCACCTCGCTGATCACCGCGTTGCCGAAGGGCCGCAACAGCGGCTCGAAAGCGTTAGCGGCAATCAGCGCGTTGCTGATGAGCGCATTGCCCAGCACCTTGCCGGGATTGAGGATGCCGGCGGGGTCCGCTTGGCGCTTGAACGCCTTGAGCAACCGCACCCGCTCCGCCCCGAGGATCTTATCCCCCATCCTGGCGTAATACAGGCCCGTGGCGTAGGGGCGTCCGCCGTATTTTTCGGCGATGCGGGCAATGCTCAGCGAGAGCGGGAAGATGAAATTGTAGGTGAACTTGCGCTGGTCGGCGGGGATAAAGCCCAGGATGACGATCTCCGGCTCACCCTGGGGATTGTGGCC
>JAAZNO010000660.1 GCA_012798275.1 Chloroflexota bacterium | reverse complement strand
GGACATCGCGGACGACGGCAGGGTGACCGTCCACAACCGGGGGTATCTTACGGCCACGGGCGTCCTGGTGGAGGTGCACGGCGGCAGTCTGACGGGGGCGGTGCAATCCAGCCAGACCATCGCTGCTCTTGCGCCGGGGGCAAGCGCCATCGTGCCGTTGACGTTTACCGGCGGGCTCTTCTTCGTCCGCGCCGACCCGTTGGACGCGATTCCCGAACTGGACGAGAGTAACAACCTGGCGACCGGCATCTTCCTGGTCTGGCAGGAAATCTACCTGCCGCTGGTGTTGCGCAATCGTTGAGGGACGTGCTCGGAGACGGGGACTGCGCCCTGGTTAGTGAACCTTCTTCGGTTTGACCACGGTCATATTTGGATTATCATGACGTCTGCCGCGCGGCGCGCATCGGAGCGCCCGGGACGTGCGTGGATGGAAATAAAAGGCGGGGGATGGCATCCCTGGCCTGGCACAGGTAAACCGCGCTGAAGCGCGTTGTTGGGGACGTAGCAGACCTGGAAGTCATGCCGGGGCGGCTCGCGGGCAAACTGAAGTTTGCGCCACCTTCGCCACGCAAGTGATTTTGAGGTTCGCTGATTCGCCTGTTTTCCGAGGAGGGTCCCAGTGTATCCCTTGCCGGTGAAATGTCCCGTCTGTGGGGGAGAGCTGTTTGTTGAACGCCTGACCTGTCATCAATGCAACACGGTGATCCAGGGCGAGTTTGGATTGCAACGCCTGTCGCGTCTCACGCCAGAGCAATGGGCCTTTGTCGAGGATTTCTTGCGCTGCGAAGGCAAGTTGACGCGCCTTCAGGAAGAGCTGGGCCTCTCATACCCGACCGTGCGCAGCCGTCTGAACGACGTGATCCACGCGCTGGGATACGAGGTGAAATCCTCCGCCCCCGAGGAGCCGGCTGAGCGCCAGGCGGTGCTGGAGGCGTTGGCTGCCGGGCAGATTGATGTGACGGAAGCCATTCGTCAGCTGAAACAACGGCGCGCCGGATGACGACGGCTTCTGCTTCGGCGACACAGCGCGTGGCTGTGACCGGCTTGCGTCCTCTTGACCCCCGACGCGATTTGCCGGAGGTGGTCCAGCTGATCGAAGTGGGCTTTCGGGAAGAGCTGGACCCGCTGGGGCTGAAAATGTTGGAGCGACTGCGCCGCCAGGCCTCCTATGGCGGCTGGTCGCAGCTTCTCTGGGGCGGGACCCTGAATCTGGAGGGCTTCGTCTGGGAGGAGCGGGGCCGGGTGGTGGGCAATCTCTCGTTGCGGCAGGCCGCGCCCGGCTGGAGCGGGGGGCGGATCATTGGCAATGTCGTCGTCCATCCTGATTATCGTGGTCGCGGCATTGCGCGTGCGCTGATGGAAGCCGCGGAGCAAGCTGCCCGCACTGAGGGGGCGCGCTGGTTGGGGCTGGAAGTGCGTTCGGATAATGCTGTGGCCCGCACGCTCTACACCCATTTGGGATTTCAACCGGTGGGAGAAGTGGCCCATCTGCTGCGGCCCGGCGATCTGCCCTGGCCCGACTATGCCGCGCCGCGCTCTATCTGGCGGCGTTCACGTCCCGAAGATCGGCTGCTGTGGGCGGGCCTGGTCGAAAAGACTCTGCCACGGCTGCAGGCACAGGTGTTGGAAGTGCGGCCAGAGCTGTATCTTTTTGGCAGCTTCGAGCGCAAACTGGAACTGTGGCTCAGCCATGAGCGGGAGAGCGCCTGGATCCAGGCGTCTCTTGAGCCGCGACTGGCAGTGAGCGTGCAGTCAGACCTCAAGCGGCGCTTTCATGTGTGGGATGTGTGGGTGTTTCCCCCTCAAGATGAGGTGGGAGCGCGCGAGGCGGTGGCCAGGGCGCTGGCGAGTGTGCCGCGGCAGCGCCATTGGCCCATCATCACATTTGTGAACTCGGACACGGTATGGGTCTCCGTGCTTCAGGGTTTGGGCTTCGTGCAGCATCGGCTCTTGACGCAAATGTACCACGCCCTGGCGTGACGCAGCGCCGCGCGGGTAAGAGGGGTCGTTTGAGAAAGAAGGGACGTCGTGGCAACTTCGAGTGAGGAACGTCTGGCCGTTCTGCGGCTGTTGCAAGAGGGGAAAATCACGCCGCAGGAAGCCGCTAAGCTGCTGGAAGCTCTGGAAACGCCAGTGGCGGTGGCTTCTACGGCGCCGAAGGCCAGCTGGCTGCACATTCGCATCACGGACCTGACGACGCAGAAAGTGCGGGTGAATGTGACGTTGCCGGCGACGATGGTGCGAGCGGGCTTGAAGCTTGGCTCACGCTTCGGCTCGGAGTTGGAGGGATTGGACCCCGAATTGTTGGCGACGTTTCTCGCTCAGGGTGAACCCGGTGTGTTGATAGACATGGTAGATGAAAAGGACCGCGAGCGTATCGAAGTCTTCTTGGATTAGCCTGTCCCGTGAGGACACGCCGGCGCCGCGTTGAAGTAAAAT
>JAAZNO010000659.1 GCA_012798275.1 Chloroflexota bacterium | reverse complement strand
CGGACAACCAGGTGCCCTGCGGGGGCTCCTGGTACGTTGATGGAAGGGGCGCGCGGTGTGCGTCCCGCGCCGGGTTCGTACCCGTCCACTTCGATTACTATGTGGGTTTTCGGGTTGTTCTGTCCCTGGAGGATTCTGGATCCTGATTTCTGGGTGCTGTGCATTTCTGGGCGCTGTAATCCTGGGGGGTGGGTTTGGGAGGGGGTGTCCCCCTCCCAACCGCCGCGCGTTGAGCGCGGCGAAGCTCGCCGCAATTTTGCTGGATACTGAATGCTTGTTGCTTGTCGCTGACAACCGGGAACAGACGACCGGTCGCCAGTCGTTGCAATCTCGCTTTCGCGCTGACTCGCTCATTCGCTGACACATAGGAGGTTACCATGCCATCACCCGAACAAGACATCGTCACTGTTCTGGCGGAGCTCGTCTCCGATGGAGGGACGGCGCTCGTGCAGCGCGCCGGGCCGCAGGCGTTGGCCTACGCCCACGCCATCGAGGGAGAAATCGTACCCCGGCTCGAAGCACAACCCGCTTACGCGCCGCTCTGGCAGCAATTCCAGGCGCAACCGCAGGTCCTGGCGCCAGCCCTGGTGGGGCTGGTGCAGGTCTTGGTGCAAGGCGACCCGGCCCTGCCGGCGCGCCTCGAAACGTTGCTGCACGAATTCCGCCAGGCGCGGCAAGCACACACCCCCGGTTCCCAGGAAACCCGCACCGTCACTGCCAGCGGCGAGCGTAGCGTCGCCATCGGCGGGGATGCGAGTGGTGCCACCTTCAACATGGGGGATCGGATCAATACCGGCGGCGGAGCCTACGTGGGCGGGAACGTCAATACCGGCGGCGGGGCGTTCACCGGGGGCAATAGCTACCATATCCAGGGCGATGGCAACGTCATCGGGAACGACAACATCCTCACCCTGAGCCAATCCCCCGGCGCGGATGCCGTGGCCCTGGCGCAGGCTTTTGGGCAGCTCTATGCCGCCATCCAGCAAAGTCCGCAGCTGACGCCAGCGCAACAAACGGCTGCCCGGCAAGAAGTCGTTGCCTTGCAGCGAGCCGCCACCGCGCAGGGCGACAAGGTGGCGGAGGGCTTCATTCGGGAGCGGCTGCACAATCTGCAGCGCATGGCGCCGGACATCCTCGACGTGATACTGACGACCTTTGCCAACCCCGTGGTGGGCGCGGGCATGGTCATCAAGAAGATCGCGCAGAAGATGAAGGAAGAGGCCAGCGAGAAGAAGTAATGCGTATGGCCTGAAGCGTCATGCGCGAGGAGTTGGGGATGCCTGAAACTTTTACACCCGAAGTATGGAAAAGCCGCGTCGCAGAACGCTGGCAGACGCTGGCGCGGGACGTGCCCGCCGCGATGACGCGCCTGGGGGTGAACACGGCTTACGGGCTGCTCACTGCGAGCGCCTTCCTACCGTTGCTCGAAGCCTATACACCAGCCACTCCTGGACCCGCCATCGCCGCACTCTCCGTGCTGACGGCGGGAGTGGGCAGCAATCTGGTCGCCAACGTGATTCAAGGCGCCTACGACAAGGCTAACGCCCGGCGTATCGAGCAGGAGATCGCTGAGCAGCCTGCGCTCCGCGCCGAATACGAAGCCGTGCTGGGCGGCCTGGATGTGCT
>JAAZNO010000658.1 GCA_012798275.1 Chloroflexota bacterium | reverse complement strand
GGCTCCTGTTCCTGCGAAAATTGTGGCATCGGCGTGTTCAACTCTCCGCCTCGTTGTGATTCCGGGGGCTCAGACGGGCGACCAGCGTACGGTAGAAGTCTGCCCGGCTGCGCAACCGCAGGAATCGCGCTTTGAGCGGACTGCGTTCGACGCGCACGCAGTCGCCTTCGAGCAGCTCGCCCGCCAGACGCCCGTCCACGGTCACCATGCCGGGGATTGTCGTGCGGACTGTGATCTCGATGACGGCCTGCGTGTTGAGCACCAGGGGGCGATCGAGGCTCAGGTGGGCCGCGACGGGCGCGATGATGATGTTGTCGAGCCAGGGGGGGAGGATCGGCCCGCCCACGGCGTAGGAATAGGCCGTGGAGCCGGTTGCCGTCGCCAGGATGAGCGCGTCGGCGACGTATTCCGTCAGCACCGCGCCGTCAATCGCCGTGAGGAGATGGACGGTACGGGCCAGCGCGCCCCGGCTGATGACGGCGTCGTTGAGGGCGAATTCCCGGGCCTGCATCACACCGGCGCGCAGGTGCGTGACCTGTAACATCAGCCGCTCTTCGATGCTGCCCTCGTTGGCCAGGATGCGCTCCAGCACTTCGACCCAGTGTTCGGGATCGCCTTCGGTGAGAAAGCCCACCCGGCCCAGATTGAGGCCCAGCATGGGGATTCCCAACGGCGCTGCCAGCGGCGCGGCGCGCAGGATGGTGCCGTCGCCGCCCAGGGTGATGAGGAGGTCGCTGCGCACCAGGCACGCGCTATCGGAGGGTTTGTCGTGGGTGGAACACAACCACGCGCTGACGTGACGCGCCTCCAGCCAGGCGGCGATCTCTTGCGCCAAGGGGATGGAGGTTTCCACGCGGGGGTTGTAGATCAGGCCGATGGTCTGCATCGTCCCTCCCACTCAGGGCGCGCCGAGCGCCCGGGCGATGCGCGCTGCGACTTCAGCCAGGGGCACGGCGGTTTGCGCGCCCGTCGTCAAATCTTTGAGGCTCACTTCCCCGCGCGCCAGCTCGTCTTCGCCGGCGATGAGGACGAGGCGCGCCTGGGACTTGTCGGCCTGACGCAGCTGCGCTTTGAGGCTGCCCCCCATGGCGATCTGGGCGCCGAGGTGCGCGGCGCGCAGCTCCACGAGGAGGCGGATGGCGGTGATACGCGCGGCGTCGCCGGAGAAGGCGATGAAGACGGGGGGGACGGGCAGGGGGGGCGGTGTGAGGCCCTGCGCTTTCATCACCAGGATGATGCGCTCCAGGCCGGCGGCGAAGCCCACGGCGGGCGTTGGCTGGCCGCCAAGCAATTCGATCAGCCCATCGTAGCGGCCGCCGCCGCAGACGGCTGCCTGTGCGCCGATGCCCTCGGCCCACACCTCAAAGACGGTCTTGGTGTAATAATCCAGCCCGCGCACCAGGCGGGGGTTGATGGTGTAGGGGCGCGCGAGCGCATCGAGGTAGCTGCGCAGGCTGGCGAAGTGCGCGGCGCATTCAGCGCAGAGGTACGTTATACTTTGGGGCGCTCCCGCGATCACTGGCTGACAGCGCTCCTGTTTGCAATCCAGCACGCGCAGGGGATTGGTCTCCAGGCGGCGTTTGCAGTCGTCGCAGATCTCGTGCAGGTGCTGTTGGTAATACTCGCGCAGCGCGGCGCTGTAAGTGGGGCGACAGGCGGGGCAACCGGTGGAGTTGATCTGGAACGAGAGCCCTTTGAAGTCCCAGCCGGCGTAGAGGTCCCACGCCAGTAACATGCTCTCGAGGTCGGCAAGGGGGTCCTGAATGCCGAAGAGTTCCGCGTTGAACTGGTGGAACTGCCGGAAGCGTCCCGCCTGGGGACGTTCGTAGCGGAAGATCGGCCCGATTGAGAAGAGTTTCACCGGCTTGGGAAGGGTGTGGAGGCCATTTTCGATGTAGGCGCGGACGACGCCTGCTGTGAACTCCGGGCGCAGGGTGAGCGGATGGTCGCCCTTATCGCGGAAGGAATACATCTCTTTTTCGACGATGTCCGTCGCGCCGCCGACGCCGCGCGCGAAAAGCCCGGTGGATTCGAAGATGGGCGTTTCGATGCGCTCGTAGCCGAAGCGGCGAGCGGTCGCCGCGGCGCTGCTGCTGACGTATTCCCAATAGGGTTGCTCGACGGGCAGCAAGTCCTGCGTGCCGGTGGGACGGTTAAACTTGTCCATGTTGTTCTACCTCGTTTTGGAGATCAACCCACCCGGATCCTGATGAGAAGCCGGAATCTGAGTGCGGTCATCGCATCAAATCTGATTTTTGTTCATTTGCCTCGACGCCTGGTACCATGGGGCACGAGCAGGACCTTCCCTTGCGTTACGATCGCCAGACAGACTCGAATTCGAATGGACTCGTTCATTCTCTATCTTCTCCCGGTGCAAGGGTTC
>JAAZNO010000657.1 GCA_012798275.1 Chloroflexota bacterium | reverse complement strand
TCCGAGTCCGATGTGATCCACAATCTGGCGACGGCGGCGTTGCTGGCCGACGTGCTTCCCCTACAGGTGATCCAGCTGGATCAGGGTTTCGAGGCGCAATGGGGCGACTGGCAGGAGCGGAACGAGCGTTTCCCCCACTCGTTGCAGTGGCTGGCGGAACGCATTCGCGGCTCGAACTTTACGCCCGGCCTGTGGCTGGGGCCCTTCACGGTACATCCGCGCTCGCATCTGGCAACGGCGCATCCCGATTGGCTGTTGCGCACCCTCCGGGGGCGACCGGTGAGCGCCGGGCTTTTTGCCGGCGGGTTCGTGGCCCAGGCGCTGGACACCACGCACCCGGCGGTGGAAGAATACCTGCGCGAGCTCATCGGCGCTGCCTTGCGGGAGTGGGGGTATGAGTATCTCAAATTGGATTTCCTCTATGCGGCGGCGTTGCCTGGCGTGCGCTACAACCCTCATGTGACCCGGGCGCAGGCTTATCGCCACGCCTTGCAGCTCATCCGGGAGACGGCGGGCGAGGAGACGTTTCTCGTGGGATGCGGGGCGCCTCTGGGCCCTTCCATCGGTCTGGTGGATGCGATGCGCATCGGCCCCGATACGGCACCGACGTGGGAGCCGGTGCTTGCCGGCGTGCGGCGCCCCTTCCGCAACGAGGACTCGCTGCCAGCGCTCCGCAACAGTCTCCGCAATGGGATGACCCGCGCGTGGATGCACGGCCGCTGGTGGATCAACGATCCCGATGCGCTGATGATGCGGGAGAATCAGACGGAGCTGACTGCTGACGAGATCCGCTCACAACTCACGTTGTTGGGGTTGTCGGGGGGGCTGTTCGGCCTCTCGGACGATCTGCCGCAGCTCACGCGGGAGCAAATCGCCGCGGCCGCGCTGCTCTATCCGCCGCTGCTGGAGGGTATGGACGTTCTGGATCTCTTCCGGCGGCAGATGCCCACAGAAGTGGTGGCTCCTGTGGCCCGTCCGTGGGGGCACTGGCAGCTCGTGGGGCTGTTCAACTGGGGTGAGACGCCCGCGGTGGCGTTGTTACCCCCGCACCTGCCGGGTTTCGATTCCCGCCGCCGCTATCATGTGGTGGACTTTTGGAATCGGCGCTATCAGGGCCTGGAAGCGGGCGCGCCGCTGCCGGAATTCGAGCTGGCCCCGCACGGGTGCGCCCTCCTTGGCGTGCGCCCGGTCACAGCCGCCCCGCAGCTGGTGAGCACCACTTTTCACCTCTCGCAGGGCGGCGAGGTGACGGATTGGCAGACAGAATCCGCCGCCGTGAGGCTCAAACTTCAGCTCGGGCGGATCGCCGAGGGGGAGATCTGGCTGGCGCTGCCTGCGCCGCCGCAAGAGGCCACCCTCGACGAGGCGCCGTTGCCCCGCGAAGCCCTCTTTGGGGTGGCCAAGGGCATCTGGGCCTTCAAATTTCGGCTGCCCCGCGAGGGGACGCTGCGCGTTACCTGGGACTGAGCGTCCCGGCCATTGCCGGGGGTTTGACCGACAAGTTCCT
>JAAZNO010000656.1 GCA_012798275.1 Chloroflexota bacterium | reverse complement strand
TGGATGATGTGCGCCAGCACCTGGCGTCTCTTTCGAAAATGGCCCCGAATGAACACGAATTTCACGAATCAGATCAGAAATTCCTGGCCTCCGGGGCTGCTACGTCCTCAAACAACGCGTTTCAGCGCGGTGGGCTCGTGTCGAACCGGTGAGCCGTCGCCGTCGCTGCTCACGACTCACATTTTCATCCTTGGATGATGTGCGCCAGCACCTGGCGTCTCTTTCGAAAATAAATACATGCCCACGTGCCCAGGTGCCCACGTTCGCACCTTCACACGTGTCCACGTTTTGGCTGGACAATGACACCAATTTTACAGATGATAGGCTTTTTTCGCCAGTCCCACGGCCAGATCTACCGCCATGCTTTCCGCCTCCTCACGGTCAATGATGCCCCGCACCTGCAATCCCGCCAGCCAATTGGCAGAGGCTCGTCGCCAGACGTCGTGTCGCGCCGGAATGGACAGGAAAGCGCGCGTGTCGTCGTTGAAACCGGCGGTGTTGTAGAGGCCCGCCGTCTCCATTACCTGGTCGAAGAAGCGGCGCATCCCGTTGAGCGAGTCGTTGAACCACCATGGCGGCCCGAGCTTGATGCAGGGATAGGCGCCCGCCAGCGGCGCCAGCTCGCGCGTGTAGGTGGATTCGTCCAGCGTGAACAGCAGCAGGGTGAACTCGGGCTGATTGCCGAAGCGCTCCAGCAGGGGACGCAGGTTCCGCGTGTATTCGGTCGCCACGGGGATGTCGAAGCCCATGTCCGTCCCGAAGCTGGCGGTCACCTTCGGGTTGTGATTGCGGTACACGGCGGGATGGAGCTGCATCACCAGGCCGTCCTCCACGCTCATGCGGGCCATTTCACACAGCATATGCGCCCAAAAACGCGCCGCGTCCTCCCTCGTCGTCTGGCCCTTAAGCACCCGTTGAAAGATGCCCCCCACTTCCCGCTCGGAGAGCCAGGCGGTCGTCGGCTGAGGGGGGCCGAAGTCCGAGGCGGTGGCGCCGAGGGACTTGAAGCACGCGCGGCGTTGCTCCAGCGCGCGCACGAACGATTTGAAATCCACGATCGAAACGCCGCTGATCTCGCTGAGGGCGTCGAGGTTTTGCCTCCAGCCGGGGGCGTCCAGCGTGAGCACGGCGTCGGGGCGGAAGGTGGGGATGATGCGGCCATCCCAGCCTGAGGCGCGGAGCGCTTGATGGTGCAGCAGGGGGTCGGTGGCCGGATCGGTAGTCGCGAGCACCTCGATATGGAGCCTCTGGAACAGGCGGCGCGGGGCGTATTCCGGCGTGAGCAGCGCGGCCTCGATCTGCTCGTAAATGCGGGAGGCCGATGCGCCGGTGAGCTTCTCGGTCACCCCAAAGAGCGCTTCCAGCTCGTGGGTGAGCCAGATCCCAGAAGGGGTACCGCGGAACAGATGGAAGTTCTCGGCAAACAGCTGCCAGGTCTGGCGGGGATGGGCTTGGGACAGCAGGCGCTCATACGGGATGCCTTGCGAGTACAACATCCGCAGCACGTAGTGATCGGGTTGGATGAGCAATTCGACCGGGTTGCCAAAGCGTCGCTCCGGATCGCTGAAGAGTGCCGGCTCCACATGGCCGTGGGGAGAGACAATGGGCAAGTCGCGGATCCGGGCATACAATTCCATGGCCAGGGCCTTCTGCGTCGGGTCGGGATCGAAAAGACGGTCGTCTGCTAGCATCGCATCATTCCTTCGAAAATGGCCCCGAATGAACACGAATTTGAACACGAATTTGAACACGAATTTGAACACGAATTTCACGAATAAGATGAGAAATTCCTGGCCCGGGGCTGCTACGTCCTCAAACACCGCGCTTCAGCGCCGTTGGCTTGTGTCAGGCGGGGGATTCCATCCCCAGCCAAACCGGTGAACCGTTACAGCCTCTACTCACCCCTCACGGCTCACAACTCACGTCATCAGTGGTGTGCCGTCGGAACATGCCACCTTCTGTCCTCCGGCGCGAGTTGACGCCAGGACGCTATAATGTTATCATGGTAGCATGAATTGTCAGGTGGCTTACCGATGAACGTGGACACGTGAGCACGTAGAAACGTAAGTGATTCGCTGACTGCTGACTCGCTGATCTCTATTAAGGAGCCCTCATGAACATTGACTTCAATATTCCACAAGCGGGGACGTTGGATTTGCTTTCCCTCGGTGCTCTGGTGCATCGAGTGGATCCGGGAGAGATCCCCTTTCGCAAGTCCACCCACTGGACGGTGCACGTCAGCGGCGGCGAGTACAACGTCGCCGCTAATCTGGCGGATTGTTTCCAACTGCGCACCGGCATCGTCACGGCGATGGTGGATTACCCGATTGGCGATCTCATCGCCGAGCGGGTGCGTGCGATGGGCGTGCGTCCGTTCTACAAACATTTCGCGTACAACGGCGTAAACGGCCCGAACATGGCGACGGTGTACAGCGACCGGGGGTACGGAGTACGCGCGCCTGTCGTCTTCTACAACCGCGCCAATGAGGCGGCGGCCCAACTCAAACCGGGCGACTTTGACTGGCCGGCGCTCATGGCGGAGGGCGTGCGGTGGTTCCATAGCGGCGGCATCTTCGCCGCGCTCTCCGAGACCACGGGTGAAGTGATTATCGAGGCGATGCAGGCGGCCAGGGCCGCGGGCGCGGTCACCTCATTCGATCTGAACTACCGCGCCAAGCTGTGGAATCTCTGGGGCGGACCGGCGAAGGCGCAGTCCGTGATCCAGCGCATCGTCAAACACGTGGACGTGTTGGTCGGCAATGAGGAGGATTTGCAGCTGGGCCTCGGCATCGCCGGGCCGAACGTCGTGGCGCAGTCCAGCCTCGATCCGAGCGTGTTTTTGGGGATGATTGACCAGGTCGTGACCCGGTACCCGCAAGTGAAAGTGGTCGCCACGACGTTGCGGGAAGTGCATTCGACCAACCGCCACACCTGGAGCGCGGTCGCCTGGATGAACGGGCAGACGTACACTGCGCCGACGGTTGAGCTGGAGGTCCTGGATCGCGTCGGCGGCGGGGACGGCTTTGCGGCGGGACTGTTCTACGGCTTGCTGACCGGCGCGGAGCCGCAGGAGGCGGTGGACCTTGGTTGGGCGCATGGCGCATTGCTGACCACTTCTCCTGGCGATACTACCATGGCGACGCTGGAGCAGGTGCGGGCCTTCGCCAGAGGCGGTTCGGCTCGCATCCAGCGCTGACGGGGATTTCTCGCACAGGGCATGGAGGAAAGGAGCCTCAGATGAACTACACAACGCGGGTGATCCCTCAAAAGAAGCGGATTGCCCTGGTAGCGCATGACAACAAGAAGCAAGACCTCCTGGAATGGGCGCGCTGGAACCGGGCGCTGCTGGTAGAGCACGAGCTGTATGCCACAGGCACGACGGGCAGGTTGCTCGAAGAGGTTTTGGGGACCGCGGTCCATAAGTTTCAGAGCGGGCCTCTGGGAGGAGATCAGCAGGTCGGCGCCAAGATTGCGGAAGGCGACATTGACTTCATGATCTTCTTTTGGGACCCCCTGTCGCCGCAACCGCACGACACCGATGTGAAAGCGTTGCTGCGCATCGCCGTGGTGTGGAATATCCCCGTCGCCTGCAATCGCGCTACGGCGGATTTCATGATCTCCTCGTCGCTCATGAACGGCGAATACCGGCGGCTCATCATGGACTATCAGCCCTACCGGGAGCGGCAGGTCGAGGCGTTGGTAGAGGACAAAATGCAGGAGTGGGAGGCCGAGGCTGAAGCCGCACCCGCCACCCGCGAGCCGGACGAGGCAGAGGACGAAACGCTCACGCAAGAACACGGATGAACACAGCTCACCCATGACCCATTACCATTGCCCATTACCCACACATAAGGAGGCACCATGTCTGGCGTTGAAACCTTGCCTGCCTGGCAGGCGCTGATCCAACATCAACGGGAAATCGCCGGGCTGCACATGCGCGATCTCTTCGCCGCTGACCCGCAGCGCTTCGAGAAATTCTCCTTGCGCCTGGGCGACATCCTGTTCGACTATTCGAAGAATCGCATCACCGAGCAGACCCTGCCGCTGCTCTTGGAGCTGGCGCGACAGGCCGATCTCGCCGCCTACATCGCGGCGATGTTCCGCGGCGAGAAGATCAACCTCACCGAGGGCCGCGCCGTCCTGCACGTCGCCCTGCGGAATCGCTCCAATGAGCCGATCTACGTGGACGGCCAGGACGTGATGCCCGACGTCAACCGCGTCCTGGCCCAAATGCGCCGCTTCAGCGAGGCCGTCCGTTCGGGCGAGTGGCGGGGTTACACTGGCAAGCCCATCACCGATGTCGTCAACATCGGCATCGGCGGCTCCGATCTCGGCCCCAAGATGGTGTGCGAGGCGCTCAAGCCCTACGCCCAACCCGGCCTGCGCGTCCATTTCGTCTCCAACGTGGATAGCACGGACCTGGTCGAGACGCTGCGACGTCTCGACCCTGAAACGACGCTGTTCCTGGTGGCGTCCAAGACCTTTACCACCCAGGAGACGATGACCAACGCCCACTCAGCCCGGCAGTGGTTCCTCGCTGCGGCGAAGGACGAGGCGCACATCGCCCGGCACTTCGCGGCGATGTCCACCAACACCGCTGCGGTGCGCGCTTTCGGCATTGACCCCGCCAACATGTTCGAGTTCTGGGATTGGGTCGGCGGGCGCTATTCGCTCTGGTCGGCGATTGGCCTCTCCATCGCCATCTACCTGGGCATGGACAACTTCGAGGCGTTGCTCGCCGGTGCGCACCGGGTGGATCAGCACTTCCGCACCGCGCCCTTCGAGCAGAACCTCCCCGTCATCATGGGGCTGTTGGGAATCTGGTACAACAACTTCTTCGGCGCCGAATCCCACGCCATTCTGCCCTATGACCAGTACCTGATGTACTTCCCGGCCTACTTCCAGCAAGGCGATATGGAGAGCAACGGCAAGAGCGTTACCCGGCAGGGCGAGCCGGTGACCGTCTCCACCGGCCCCGTCATTTGGGGACAACCCGGCACCAATGGCCAACACGCTTTCTACCAGCTCCTCCATCAGGGCACCAAACTCGTCCCCTGCGACTTCCTGGCGGCGGCGCAGAGCCACAATCCCCTGGGCGAGCATCACCCGATTTTGCTCTCCAACTACCTGGCGCAGACCGAGGCTCTGATGCGGGGCAAGACGCCCGAGGAGGCGCGCGCTGAACTGCTGGCCGAGGGCCATTCCGGCGCGCAGCTCGAGCTGTTGGTCGCCGCCAAGACCTTCCCCGGCAACCGCCCCACCAACTCGTTCCTCTATCCCAAATTGACCCCAGAGGTCCTCGGCGCGTTGATTGCGCTCTACGAGCACAAAATCTTCACGCAGGGCGTGATCTGGAACGTCAACTCCTTCGACCAGATGGGCGTGGAGCTCGGCAAGCAGCTGGCGAAGCGCATTTTGCCGGAGCTGACCCGCGAGGGGGAAGTGACGACCCACGACGCTTCCACCAATGGACTGCTGAACGCCCTCAAATCCATGAGGCGCGGGGCGTGACCGTTGCGATTCCGGCAAGGGGCCTGGAGCTGGCGCTTCGGGCCCGCTTTCTTTGCCTTGCGGGGACTGTCTCCGCACCTTTGCCCGCTTACCGGGCGGCGGTATAACCTGGCGTATGACAACGTTCACGCACCTGCACGTCCATTCGCGCTACACGCTGTTGGGCGCGACCCCCTCGGTTGAGGAGCTCGC
>JAAZNO010000015.1 GCA_012798275.1 Chloroflexota bacterium | reverse complement strand
TGATTCTCAATCTTCAGTAATCGCCAGGAAATCTTCCGTTTTTTTAGTCAGTGGCTGGACAGTTACCCTGTGAGCCATAACCCGTGAGCAAAGGCTGCAACGGCTCACGGGTCGGCTGGGGATGGAATCCTCAGCCTGACACGAGTCAACCGCGCTGAAGCGCACTGTTTGGGGACGTATCAGCCCTGGGGGACCAGGAATTTCAATTTCTGATTCGTGAAATTCGTGTTCATTCGGGGCCATTTTCCGAGGAGGTATTGATGAAAGGTCTCATTCTCAGCGGCGGCAAAGGCACGCGCCTGTACCCGCTCACCTTCACCAGCGCCAAACAATTGATCCCGGTAGCTAACAAGCCCATTCTCTTTCGCGTGATCGAAGCCATCCGTGACGCGGGAGTGACCGAAATCGGCATTGTGGTGGGCGACACCGCGGCGGAAATCAAACAAGCGATCCGACGGGGCAACAAATGGGGCGTCGAAATCACCTACATCCAGCAGGAAGCTCCTTTGGGGCTGGCTCACGCCGTCAAAATCAGCCAGGATTTCCTGGGGGATGACCGCTTCGTGATGTTCCTGGGGGATAACGTCATTCAGGGAGGCATCTCCCCGCTGCTCCAGCAGTTCGCGGCTTCGGAATGGAACAGCCAGATCGTGCTCACCGAAGTGAGTCACCCTGAACGCTACGGCGTCGCCGAACTCAATGAGGGGGGGCAGATCATCCGTCTCGTTGAGAAGCCCAAAGTCCCGCCCTCCAATCTGGCGCTCGTGGGAATTTACATGTTCGATCCTCACATCTTCGAGGCCGTGAACGCGATCAAACCGTCCTGGCGCGGCGAGTTGGAGATCACCGACGCCATCCAGTGGCTGGTCGAGCGGGGTTATCGCGTCTTCCCCTACATTCACCGGGGGTGGTGGATTGATACGGGCGAGCCGGGCGAGATGCTCGAGGCCAACAGCCGTGTGCTGGAGGAAATCACGCCCGCCATCGAGGGGTACGTGGACCGTGACTCCCAGGTGGATCACCGGGTGACGGTAGAGAAGGGCGCGGAGATCATCAACAGTGTCGTTCGCGGCCCCGCCATCATCGGGGAGAACACTCGCATCGTCAATTCCTATATCGGCCCCTTCACTGCCATCGGCCCCGAGTGTAGCATTCAAGATAGCGAGATCGAGCGTTCCATTGTGCTGGAGTACAGCGTCATCGAATCGCTGCCAGCGCGCATTCAGGATAGCCTCATCGGACGGCACGTCAGCCTGCAGCGCTCGCCCATCCGCCCGAAGGCACTCAAACTCACGTTGGGGGATTACAGCCAGGCAGGGCTGCTGTAAATCAAAGGAGCACATCGGCAACGGCGGGGTCGAGTCTTCGATCCCGCCGTTGTTTTGTGCCCCGCAAGGGCCCGGAAGCCGCGAAGTTCTTATCATTTTCTAAACCTGGACTAATGAAATTCTAATCTTTCTTGCATACAATCAGGGCGAAAAAGGCGGAAGAGCCGCGAAGGCGGACTCTCGCAAAAGTAACTCACTCGATTGCAAAGTCAGTCCATGCTTAGAAAAATATCACATCACAATCAGGAGGTGACAAAATGTTACAGCGTCAGTTCAGAGGAATGAGCCCAATGTGGCGTGAGATGGAACAGTTGCGACGGGAGATGGATCGCCTGTGGGGTGAGTTGGCTGCCCCGTTTGAAGCGCCGGCCCTCCGCGGCTATCCCGCCATGAACGTCTGGATGAACGAGAACGGCGCGGTCGTGACCACGGAACTGCCGGGGGTCCTCTCGGACAACCTGGACATCAATGTGGCGGACAACACTCTGACCGTCAGCGGCAGCCGCAAGCCGGAAGAGCTGGAAGAGGGGGCGACCTATCATCGGCGCGAACGCGCTTACGGTACCTTCACCCGCAGCTTCCAACTGCCCTTCAAGGTGGATCCTCAAAAGGTGGAAGCGTCGCTCAACAACGGCATTTTGACGATCACGCTGCCGCGCGCCGAAGAGGACAAGCCGAAGAAGATCGCCGTGCGGGTCAGCTGAGGTCGCTGCCCGCCCTATCATGCAATCCCTAGATTAACGGAGGTGCACCATGGCTGAGGAAACCAAAGAACTGCAAATGGAGCAGGCTAAAAAGCAAGAACTGTTGGAAGGCGATGCCGAGCGGACGCGCTCACGGCTGGTGTTTGTGCCCCGCGTAGACATTTACGAAGGGAACGACGCGATTGTGGTGCTGGCGGACATGCCGGGCGTCGCGCCGGAAGCGGTGGACATTACGCTGGAAAGCAATGTGTTGAACATCAACGGCTACGTGACGCCGCAGTACCCGGAGGGCTACAGCCTGGCGTGGGCCGAGTATCGCATCGGCGATTATCAGCGCAGTTTCACCCTTTCGGAGGAAATTGATCAGGAGCGGATCGAGGCGACGGTAAAGGATGGCGTCCTGCGGCTGGTGCTGCCCAAGGCCACGCCTACCACTCGCAAGATCGCCATCAAGGGTGCCTGATGACGCTCTCGCAGAGGCGTGGACGTCTCTGCTCTGATGACAAGCGGCCGGATGCTCTCTTGACGACTTGAGTGTTGCTGATTCAGGACTATCAGAGCGTTAAAGGAGGTGAAGGATATGTCAATCTTAGAGCGCAATTTCTGGAAGCGGGAACGCCGCCCGCGGCGCGAGGCAGAATCTACGGCCCTGGCCTCGCCGCTTGAGGAGCCGGAGCGCCTGTTCGAGGACTTCTTCAACAACTTCTGGCTGGCGCCTTTCAGCCCGTTCGAGATGACATGGGGCGAATTCACCCCGCAGGTAGATGTCATTGAGAAGGAAAAAGAGATTCTGGTGAAGGCGGAACTGCCCGGTATGAGCGAGAAAGACGTTCAGGTATCGCTCGCGCAGGACGCGCTCACCATCAGCGGCGAGAAGAAGACTGAAGAGGAACATCGCAGCGGCAACGTCTATCGCATGGAACGCAGCTACGGCGCCTTCAGCCGCACCATCCCGCTGCCGGTAGACGTGGACATCGAGAATGCAGATGCGACTTTCAAGAATGGCGTGCTCACCATCACTCTGCCCAAGGTTGCCGCCGCGAGAGAGAGCCGCAAAATCAAGATCAAGGCTCAGTGATCTGCCTGAGCCTCACGCAAGAAGGGGCGAAGGAGTGGCCTGCCACTCTCTCGCCCCTTTTGCATTCCAAATTGGAGCTCCAGTCGGGAAGCC
>JAAZNO010000655.1 GCA_012798275.1 Chloroflexota bacterium | reverse complement strand
TGCGACCGAAACCGTTAATCCCTACTTTTGTAACCATCTGCTACTCCTTTCTGAAATGAGATTGAGAACCAGGATTGGAAATCATGGATTGGACAGTAGCGCTTGGCTGGCTACGTATCCAATCGGTCACTTCCAAGCCGGTTCAGGGCAACAGCTGCATGATGATTCCCGCCAGTCTCTCGCTGTCATGTTGCCAGGGGGTAGTGGCGCTCGTCAGCTCTCCCTGGATGACGTCCAGATGGGGGCGGGGCCGCAATTCCGGCTCGACCCAGCTCGCCCCCGCTGGGGGGAAACTTCCCGGCGGCGGGAGATTGACCACCACTTTGGAAAAGAGTCCCGGCCCGAGGTGCTTTTCCAACGCGCGGAGATGGTCTTCTGCGGTGTAGCCATCGGTCTCGCCGCGTTGGGTGGCGACGTTACACACGTACACTTTGAGCGCCCGGCTGGCGCGCAGGGCCATGGCGATTTCCGGCACCAGCAGGTTGGGCAGGATGCTCGTGTAGAGGCTGCCCGGCCCGATGATGAGCAGTTCCGCATCCAGGATGGCGCGCACCGCTTTGGGATGGGCGCGCGGGGCCTCGGGATCTAACAAGACCCGCAGAATGTGGCCTTTGGCCGCTGCGATTTCGGATTCGCCGCGGATGCGCACTGGCGTGTGGGCGCCTACTTGCACATCGGCGCACAACGTGACGGCTTCTAACGTGCTGGGGAGGACCTTCCCCTGCACGGCGAGCACCTGACTGGAAGCTTCGAGTGCCATCTCGAAGGAGCCGGTCACCCCGGCCATTGCGCTGATGTAAAGGTTCCCGAAGTTGTGGCCGTCCAACCCCGCATCGCTGGTAAAGCGGTACTGCAACAGGCGGGCGAGCAGCGATTCATCGTCGGCCAGCGCCGCAATGCAGTTACGGAAGTCGCCCGGCGGCAGGATGCCCAATTCCTGCCGCAATCGCCCGGAGGAGCCGCCGTTATCGGCGACGGTCACGATGGCGGTGATGTTGGAGGTATAGGCCTTCAACCCGCGCAAAATGGTGGCCTGGCCATGTCCCCCGCCCAGTACCACGACCCGCGGCCCGCGACGACGGCGTTGATAGTCGTGCAGCAACTCCGGGTAGCGCAGGCGCGCTTCCTTGGGGAAGGGGCGCAGCAGCGCGTGGCTCAGTCCCCACAAACCCACCAGGGAGCTGCTGACTCCCAGGAGTAACAGGCCGACGATCCGCACCGGGCGCGGGAGGAATTGCAATGTCGCGTAGTAAAAGAACGCCGGCAGCGGATAGAGCGCTCGCAGCAGCATAGCGCCGCCAAAGATGAAGACGGTGATGCCGAACATCAGCAGCAACAGCCACCGCTTCACGCCCAGGCCTGGTTCGAGCCACCATAACCTGCTGCGCCAGGCGGGCTTCGGCGTCTTTCCGGTCGGTTGCCTCATCTTTATCATTATACCTGTTGTCGCAAGGGTGTCAACGGTTTTTGGCGCGTGGGACTGTGGCGCTTTTCTAACCATAAGAAAGCCCAGGGGGCGCCCCCTGGGCCAGGTGGTGAGGTACTCTTGAGATCCTGAGCGGGTTTCAGGCCCAGGAGCTCATTGAATTTTGGCAACGATGCGCCCGGTTCCCCAAAGTTCTTCCAGACGATAGAAGGCGCGGGTCTCAGCCTCAAACAGATGGACGACGACCTCGCCGTAATCCATCAACAGCCATCCCGATTCGGGCGTCCCTTCGATGCCAGCCGCTAAGCGACGGTCGGCGCTTTGCTTCAGGCCCTCGTAAATCGCCTGTTGGAGGGCGCGCAGCTGGCGTTGACTGGTGCCGGTACAGATGACAAAGTAGTCGGCGATGGGCGTCAACGCCTGTAAATCTAGAATGAGAATGTCCTCGGCTTGTTTTTCAGCCAGAATGTCCGCAATCTGACGAGCTAGTTCCAGGCTATCCAACATTTCTCCTTTGAAAATAAACACGTGCCCAGGTGCTCACGTTCGCACGTTTACACGTTCACTCTTATCATAGCATAAAATGCGGCGGATTCAAACTCAAATCTTCAGGCGGGGGCCAGCGCGGCGCTGAGCAACGCCACCGTCTGTTCCACGTCTGTGACGTCCACCATTTCGGAAGGCGAGTGCACATAGCGGCAGGGGATGCTGACGCAGCCGCTGGGAACGCCACCCCGCACCAATTGCATGGCTGCTGCATCCGTCGAGCCGCCCAGCAGGATTTCCCGCTGATAGGGAATGCCGACGCGCTCTGCGGCCGCGATCAACAGGTCCCGCACGGCGGGATGCGCGATCATGCCGCTATCCTGCACTTTGATCGCCGGCCCTTTCCCCATCTCGACCGCCATGGGCAGGGCCTTAGGGGTGTCGCCGGTCATGGTCACGTCCACGGCAAGCGCCATGTCGGGATCAATCTTGTAGGCCGAGGTGCGTGCGCCCGAAAGGGTGACCTCTTCCTGCACGCTGAACAGGAAGTAGAGGTCGTCAGGGGTGGGGCCCAGGCGCCGCAGCGTTTCGATGAGGACGTAGCAGCCCACGCGATCGTCCAGCGTCTTGCTGATGAGACGGCGTCCCTGAGCGACCAGCGGACGCATGAAGACGGCGGGATCGCCTACCTTCACTGGCGCGTCCTCGCGGCTGCTGGCGCCCACGTCAATGTAGAGCTGTTCGAGGGCGGGAATTTTGGAGGAATCCTCGCGCCGCTCGACGGAGATCACCCCCACCGTGCCATCGGCGAAGCGCACCCGTCCCCCGATGTGCATCAACGGGCTGATGCCGCCCATGCGCGTGAACCGGAGATAGCCCTTCTCGTCAACGTAGGTGACCATCACGCCGATTTCGTCCATGTGGGCGGCCAGCACGGTCTTTTTCCCGCCGCCGGTCCCGCGTTTGAGCGCTACCAGGCTCCCTAGCGGATCCACCCAAACGGAATCCGCCAGCGGCGTGACGACTTCGCGGATGACGGCGCGGATTTCCTCTTCGTACCCCGGAGGGCCAAAAGCCTGTGTGAGTTGGGTCAGCAGTTCCAGATCCACAGTTTGCTCCTTGTGTGAGTGAGATTGGTTTTGCCCTGGCAATGGCTCAGGACGGCCCTTACGGGCGTTGAATGACCTCTGGCGTCAGCTGTTCCAGGGACGCGCGCAGCAGCGCAACGGTGTGTTCCAGGTCTTGCGGATCGAGCAGCGCGACCGGGCCGTGAATGTAACGGCAGGGGATCGCCAGAGTGATCGCCGGCACGCCCTCGCGGGTGAAGTGAATAGTGCCGGCGTCGGTGCCGCCGATGCCGGGCTGTTTGAACTGGTAGGGGATGCCCGCTGCCGTAGCGACCTGGATCACCAAACGCACCAACCTCGGATCGGCGACATAGGAGCGGTCCATGACCGTGAGGACCGGCCCCTTGCCGATCTCCGAGGTGGGACTGCCTTCTTCCTCTTTGGGCAGGTCATCGGCGATGGTGCCTTCCAGGACGAAGGCCGCCGCGGGGGCGACGGTGTAGCCCGCGACCCGCGCGCCGCGCAGCCCGACTTCTTCCTGGACGGTGAAGACGCCGAAGACGTCACAGGGGAGCGGCGGCCCTTGCAACAGCGCGACGAGGGCGGCGCAGCCGGCGCGATCATCGAAGGCCTTGCCGGCCACGAGCTGTCCCAGGGGGTGCGCGGTGGTGGCGAAGGTGATGCGGGTCCCGATGGGGGCGAGCTCGAGCGCCTCCTCGCGGTCGTGGGCGCCGATGTCCACGGTGAGCGCGCTCACGGGGATGACGTTCTCGTCCTCATCCGCGCGGTGAATGGCTTTGATGCCGATGACGCCGGGCCGGGCCTGGGGGCCCACGCGCACTTCCAATCCCGGCAGCAGGCGGGCGTCAATGCTGCCGGAGGTTGCCACTTTGAGGGCGCCCTCGCCGGTGTGATCTACCACCATCAGGCCGACCTCGTCCATGTGGGCCGTGAGCAGCACGCGCAGGTCATGAGCGCCGGTGCCTTTTTTGTGGGCGATGAGATTGCCCATCGCGTCCACGCGCAGGCTTTCTACATGTCCCTCCAGGTGCGGACGGAGCGCCCGGCGCACTTCGATCTCGTCGCCCGAAGTCCCCGGCGTGTTGGACAGCATGTAAAGCAATTCGAGCAGGGCATCGCGGTTCATTGTTCATCCTCCCAGCGGGGACGGTAATCGGCCTCGAGGCTCGCGGTGAAAGCGGCCAGCAACCGCGCGGTACGTTCAACGTCGCGCAGGGCGAGCGTCTCCACCGGCTGATGCATGTAGCGCAGGGGAATGCCGAGCAGGCCGCAGGGGATACCTTCCCGCGCCGTTTGGATGCTCCACGCATCGGTACCGCTATGGCCGGGCAGGGGTTCGAGGGCGGTGGGAATTTCCTCACTTTTGGCGACGTCGCGCAGCCGTTGGACGAGCTGCGGGTGGAAGTTGGGGCCTATGCCGATGGTAGGGCCTTTGTCGAGGGGGAAAGTGCCGCCGCCATTATCATCGGCCTGTTTGCCAAAGGTCACGTCCAGGGCGATGGCGAGCGTCGGATTGAGTCCAAAGGCGCTGGTCAGCGCGCCCTTCGCGCCGACTTCTTCTTGCACGGTAGCGACGGCGTAGAAATCCCAGGCGTGTTCGCGGCGGCGCAACTGCTGCAACGCCAGCGTGAGCGCGGCGACGGAGGCGCGATTATCCAGGGCTTTCCCGGCGACCAGGTCGTTCTGCAGGCGGATGAGCGGACGTTGGATGGAAACCGGCGCGCCAATGGGGACGCGCGCGACGACCTCGGCGTGCGGCAGGCCGACATCCACAAAGAGTTTTTCCCATGGGACAATGCGTCCGCGCTCATCGGCGCTCAGGACGTGAGGGGGCCGGGTGCCGATGATGCCGGGCAGGTCTTCCTGGCCGTGCACCGTCACTTCCAGTCCCAGCAGCGCGCGGCAATCCGTTCCGCCGATGCGGTGGACGTGCAGGAATCCCTTTTCGATGCCGGTGACGATGAGCGCGATTTCATCCATGTGGGCGGCGCTCATCAATGCCGGGCGGGGTTCCGCGCCGTTGCCGCGTTGCAGGGCGATGAGGTTGCCCATGGCGTCGGTGCGCAGCTCGTCGCTCCAGGGTTCCCAGAGAGGGCGGAGGACGTCACTGACCGCCGCTTCGCGTCCAGAAGGTCCGACGGCTGCGCTCAGTTGTTGGATCAGTTCGAGGGTATTCAAGGGGCTCCTTTCACTCCGGCGAAGATAGCATCCAGCAGGGGGTGAGCCGCGAGGAGGGAAGGAGGGCTGGCTCACCTGTGCCTGGCTGGGCGACGGTATAAACTTCCGGCATGGCCGCGCTGCGATGGCTGACCGGAGCGCGGCTTGGGAGTGCGGAAATGCCGGGGAATGCAGGTGTCATGGCGCGGGTGGGGTGATGACCGCTGTGGCGGTGACCGTGGACGTCGCCGTCAGGGTGGGTGTCAGCGTCGGCGACGCAGTCGGCGTGGCGGTGGGCGATGCCGTCGGCGTGGGGGTGGGCGATGCCGTCGGCGTGGCGGTGGGCGATGCCGTCGGCGTGGCGGTGGGCGACGCGGTTGGCGTGGGGGTGGCGGTCTCGGTGGATGTCGGCGCTGACGTTTCAGTTGGTGTTGGGGTGAGCGTCGGCGTTGACGTTTCAGTTGGTGTTGGGGTGGGCGTCGGCGTTTGGGTGGGCGTCGCCGTGGGGGTGAAGGTGGGCGGGAACCACTGGGTGGGGGTGGGCGGGAGGGCGTGCGGCGTCGTCGTGCCGGGGCCGACCACATACGGCGTCTCGCTCGGCAGCGAGGTCGCCTGGCGGGTGGCGGTGGCCGTGGCGGTCGAGCGTGCCCCGGGGCGCAGGCTCAGCGCGATGAATCCCAGGCAGTAGCAGGGAAGGGTCGCCAGGATGATGGTGATCAGGATGGTATAAATGGGTTTTTGCGTCCGCAGATTTTCCATGCTTGTGTCTCGCTGCCACGATCAAAATCATCATAGCAGTTTTCGGGGGGATGTCAATGATCCGCGTTTCATCTTTAGGGCTTATCAATGCTTTGACTAGAACCGCACGAAGGGGTGTAAATGGTAAGAAACAGTCATTGCAGGTGTGCCCATGACTGTTTCAACCGTTACCACGATCAATCCGCTAGCGAAATTGCAGGATGTGCTCGATGCCCGGCGGCGCCAGGGGCGGCTCTATCCCCTGGCAAGTGTGTTGGGCATGCTGATCTTAGCCGCCTTGAACGGCGAGGGTAATTTGCGCGGGATGCTGGGCTGGGGGGAACATCATTGGCAGCAATTCTTCCGGCCGCTGGGTTTCAAGGTGGGAACGCCTGTGCCAGTCTACGGCACCGTCTGGCGCGTCCTCCATCTCCTCCGCTGGCCACGCTCGAAAGCGTGTTGGGGCGTGGTTGGCGACGGGCACGGTGGAGGACGAGGTTACGGTGGCGCTGGATG
>JAAZNO010000654.1 GCA_012798275.1 Chloroflexota bacterium | reverse complement strand
TACCTGCATTTTGGCGACGCCGCGATCGCCTTTAGCGCGGTCGCCTTCGGCCCGTGGGTGGGCGCGGTCGCCGGGGCGTTGGGAACGGGTCTGGCCGATCTCTATGGCGGTTATCCACAGTTCGCGGCGATCTCGTTCCTCGTCCACGGTCTGCAGGGATGGCTCATGGGATGGCTCATGCAACGACGCCTGACCCCGGCGAAAGCCATCCTGGCGGTTATTGCCGGCGGTGCCATAGTGGTGGTCGGATATTTCCTCGCCGAAGTCATCTTTTACGGCGCGGCGGCGGCGCTCTCCGAGGTGTTGCCCAACACGCTGCAGGGCCTGGTTGGCGGGGCGCTCGGCGTTTCCCTCTACCTGGCGGTGAAACGCGCCTATCCCCCCATCACCCGCTATCGGGAGCAGGAAAGGCGCTGATGGCTGCCCTTGCGCCGGCAATTCTGGCCCAGGACCTGAGCTTCCGCTATCCCGCTTATGACAGCGCGACCGCCCCGCAGCCCGTGTGGCAGCATCTCCATCTGCGGGTTGAAGCCGGGACCGCGCTGACGGTCGCCGGCGGCAACGGCAGCGGCAAAAGCACGCTGTGTTATGTGCTGGCCGGATTGGCGCCCCGTCACACCGATGGGGAGGCGCACGGCGCGCTGCACCTTGCCGATCATGATGTCCTCGCTGCGCCGCCTTCGCCGCGCCTGGTAGGGCTGCTTTTCCAGGATGCGGCCGTGCAACTCTTCAACACCACGGCTGAAGATGAGGTGGCCTGGGGGCTGGAAGCGCTGGGCGTCGCGCCGGAAGTCATCGGCCCGCAGGTGATGCTGGCCCTGCGCCGTTTTGGCTTGCTCGATCAACGTCATCGCGCCCCCTGGCAACTCTCCGGCGGGCAGCAGAAGCGTCTGGCGCTCGCGGCGGTGTGGGCGATGCGCCCGCGGGTGTTGCTCCTCGATGAACCGCTGCAAGGATTGGACCCCGAAGGACAGGCGGAAGTGCTCGCGGCGCTGGAGTCGCTCCGCAAGGAAGGTGCGACCCTGCTTTTTACCACGCCGGATTTCGCTGAGGTCGCGGCGACGCAGGACGTTTCGCTGCTGGAAGAGGGCGCGCTGACCGCCCCGGCCCCTGCGGCCGGATTCGCCGGCCAGACGCAGCGCCTCAGCGCAGCGGGGATTCTGTGTCCCGCCGAAGCCTGGGAAAAGTTGCGCCATGTCCGCAGCCGCATCGGCGCCGAGACGGCCCTCGAAGTCCGCAATCTCCGCTTCCGATATCCCAACGGGCCGGCGGTGCTCCACGGGCTCGACCTCAAGATCCCTCGCGGACAGTGTGTGGCGCTGATTGGCCCCAATGGCGCCGGCAAAACGACCCTCGTACGCCATTTCAACGGCCTGTTGCGGCCCACGATGGGCGCCGTTTACGTCATGGGGCAGGATTGCGCCTCCCGCTCCACGGGGCAGCTGGCGCGTGAGGTGGGATTTCTCTTTCAGCGCCCGGAGCAGCAGCTTTTCGCGGCGACGGTGCGCGAGGAGGTGGCCTACGGTCCCCGCCGGCTGGGATTCCCGGACGCCGAGGCGCGCGTCGAGCGGGCGCTGGAACATTTCGGCTTGCGGGAGGTGGCGCCCCGTCCCCCCGCCATTCTGGGGTACGGCTGGCAGCGTGCGGTGACGCTGGCCACGCTGGCTGCTCTCGATCCCCCCATCCTCATCCTCGATGAGCCGACCGCCGGCCTTGACGGACGGGGACGGCAACAGCTCCTCAGCTGGCTGGCGGAGCGTCGCGCCGCCGGGACGACGTTGATCCTCGTCACGCATGAGCTGGCACTGGCCGCGGCGGCCGATCGCGTCATCGCGTTGCATGAGGGACGTATCACCGCCGACGGCACGCCCGCCGAAGTTTTGCCGCGCTTCTCGCGGGAGGCGGCGAGGTGAGCTTCTCGCTCGATCTGTACGTGCCGGGGCGCTCCTGGCTGCACCGTTGCGATCCTCGCGTGAAGTTGTGGCTGCTCCTGCTCGGCGTAGCGCTGGCATTTCGGTGGACACATCCTCTCACGCAAGCGTTCTACGTGACGTTGCTGTTGCTGGTCCTGCGACTGGCGGGCATCACCGGACGCTCGCTGGGGTGGCTCTGGCATCAAATGCGCCCGTTGGTGCTGTTGATGCTCCTGTTGCAGCCCTTTTTCACGCCGTCGGGGAAAATCCTGGCG
>JAAZNO010000653.1 GCA_012798275.1 Chloroflexota bacterium | reverse complement strand
TCCACACTCGCAGCTTTGAACCGGCATTTCGTAACTGCACCCCCAACCACCTGGCATACGCCGCCGCTTCGTACCAGGAAATGCCCACGACCGGACGGTTGGGTAGACCGAGTTGTGCATGGTCCCACCAGAAGGGGCGATTGCGCATTTCCATCGGACGTCGCGCCAGCCATTCACGCAGCTGTGTTTTGAAATCTGCGCCTGGGTAATTATCGTACGGCGTCAAATCCGCTTCGGCTCCTTGCCGCCAGGCCCAACCCTCCGGCGTCCAATACGCCGGGTTGGTGTAACCATCGCCTGCCACAAAGGGTCGGAACTGCGCGTTGGTGATCGGATAGCGGCTCAGGTAGAAGCGGGGCAGATTCAGGGTGTGTTGCGGCTTTTCAGCCTCATAGGTCTCCGGCTCATTCTTTACGCTGCCCATCAGGAACGGCCCCGCCGGGATTTCGCACCACACAATGTCGGGAACCCTCTCTCCCGCTATCTCTGCCCCAGGGAGCGGCATGAGTCCCACGCCAGGACGCGGGTCGTCCAGCGCGCCCAACACGTCGCCGGCTTCCCAGCGCTCCTTGGGCGGCAGCCGCCCGCGCTCCAGCAGCGCCGCCAGCCAATCGCGGATGCGCTCAACGAGAGCTTCGCAGTGTTCCTGCCCTGCGCCGCGCTCGGTGAGACGCAACTCCAGCGCGGCTTTGCCTGCCAGCACCGCAGCGCGCCAATCGGTCTCCTTGGGGTCAGGGTGTTTTGCCACATCGCGCGGCAGCAGCGTGCCCACCGCGTTCACCGCGTCGCCCAGGCTGCCCAGGCGTTTCTTGCCCACGCCCAGCAGGAAGACCTCGCGCCACCAGGCGGGGTCGGCATAGACCAGGTCGCGGAGGCGCACCGCGGATTCCGGGTCAGCGTTGATGTGGCAGGCGGCGAGGTATTCCTGGAAGGAGCGATGCGGGAAGGCGTAGACCTCCTCGCGGCGACCCACCAGCAGCCCGGCGCGTTGCTCCAGGTAGCTCAGCACCACCCGGGGGTTGACGTTATCGGGCACACCGGCGAAGGCGGCGAGCACCTCTGCCTGTGGAATATCGGCGGGCGCCTCCTCACGCTCGGCCTCGCGGCCCTGGCGCTGGTGACTTTCAAAGGCCAGACGTTCCAACGCCGCGCGGATGCGGTCTTCGCCCCAACCCAGGGCGGCGGCAATGCCCGGTTCGGTCACGCTCTGCTGCCCCTCGCGCACCAGGCGTCCCCGTTGCCAGCGCGAGAGCAGCAATTTGACTGATTCCTCGTACAGGTCGGCGCGATCCTCCGGCAGCTGCCCCCAACTGCTGTGCAGGGTTGCCATCAAGGTGAGGAGCAGCGGTCGCGAAGCCAGGTCCGCCAGGTAGTCGCGCTCTTGCAGCGCCTCGGTCAGCCGCTCCCCGCGCGCGGCAGCAGCAGCGGCATCCCAGCCCAACGCCGGGCGTACCGCCTGATACCAGCGCGCCACAAAGCGTTCCACCTGACCTTCATCGAAGGGCGCCAGCGCCAGAATGGGGAAATCCACCAGCTGCCAGGCGGGGTCGGCGTAGGCGTAGGGCCGCGCGGTGAGCAACACCCGCGCGCTATCGGGCAGGCTATCCACCAGGGCTTGCAGCGCCTCCAGCAGGCATTTGCGCCGCCGTCCGGCTTCGGGCACTTCATCGAGGCCATCGAGCAGGAAGAAACCGCCGCGCCGCAACACGCGCGCCTGCACATAGGGCAGCAGGCGCTTCGCTGCCGCCTCGTTCAGGCGGGCAGCCATATCGGCGCCCAGGGCATTCCATAGCATAACCGCTGTGCCGCAGGTCGTTTCTGCCGGCACGTGCATTGCTACATCGCGCAGTGGTAAGCGTATGGGCCACAAGCCCTGGAAGGGCGCTGGAAGGCCCTCAGCCTGTGTATCCTCATCGCTGACGGCGGCAGCCAACCGGTAGACCAGGTAGTTGACGAAGGTGGTCTTGCCGGAGCCGGCGTCGCCCAGGAGCACAGCCTGCGAGGCAGCCGGTTCAGCCAAAGCCTCGAGCAAGGGCGTGCGCCCATCGCCTTCGCAGCGCGCCAGGCGTAGGCCCCAGGCATGGGTGTCTTCGGTTTCCTCGCGCACGGGGGCGACCACATCCAGGCCCACATAGACCTGGTGCAGGCTCACTTCCCCCTCGCGTCCCGGCGCGGCGAATTTAGGGTCTACCACGCCCAGCGGTAACCGTGCGCACTCCGCCGCCAGTGCGTGATAGTAAGCGCGGAGCAATTCCTCGGGAGGGGTATCGGGCGAGACGTAGGTATCCCCGAAGTTGAAGGTGGCGCCACTCGCATCCCCGCCGATGGCGGCGCT
>JAAZNO010000109.1 GCA_012798275.1 Chloroflexota bacterium | reverse complement strand
GCCAATGCTGTCAGCCACTCGGCTAACCGCTCGATGCCGCGCGACCGATTCCATGGATTCTCTTTTTGCAACCATGCCAGCGCCTCGACAATCGCCTCCATCACCGGTTTGCCATCGGTCTGGAAGAAATTGGCTTTGCTGCGACTGCTATACTCTTCCGGTCCGCCGATCGCCGCGATCAGGGTTGAATCGGGCTGCCCGATGGCGTTCAGTTGCCCAAGGAGGCTCTCGGGCGACTCATCACTGCGAATATACAGCCAACGCGCCACCGCAGCAAAGCGTGGGTCAGGGTGCTGTTTGGAGGGCAGGTGCTTTTCCAGTTCTTCTTCCCACCGTTTCATAAACGAGTCCTTGGCCGGCCCTGTGCCCAGACGCATCGGTGCTTCCAGCCGAATTGCGCTCTCTGTGAGTTCTTCACGCCGTTCGTAAAGGGGATGGTTGAACGCCACCCGGCCGTACCCTTCATTGCGCCGCAAGCCCATGCCTTCCGCTTCCAATTGTGCCATTCGCTTTTGCCAATCGCCGGGCGGGTCGAGGAGTCGGAGCCAGGCCACAGACCCGGCAACCAGCCCGGTATCGCGCCAGCGCGGCAGGCCCAGGGTGGCATTGAAACTGTCCACGACGCGGGTGCGGGCATGCGCCTCTACGATCTCCAGCGCCCCCAGTCCCAGAACCGGCTCCAGCCATTCTGCTGTAAAGCCGGTCGCCTGGCGTCCCCAGGCATCGGTGATGATGGTATCGGTCAGGAGGGTCAGAGCGACGGGCCGGGTTACATCCGAGACGCGCTGCGTTAACGGCAGTTGAATCCAGGTCTGCAAGCTGCCATCGCACTGTTCCAACCAGGCTGTTACCTGGCCATAGCCGCGCCGCCGCGCCTTGCCAATACGCCAGCTCAAGGGCGTCTTTTCAGTGATGCCGGTCATCTCCTGCAAGCGCATCCAGGCCGGCTCGCTGCAAAGCAGTTCGCCGACCAGGTACTGCCCGGCCTCCAGCACCGTATAGCCGTACAACTGCCCTTCTTCCACCCGCTGGGTCTCTTCCCGCACTCTGATATGCAATTCCGACGCCCGTCCGGGGGTGTGAGTGAAGGGAGCTTGCCGACGCAAAATGATAAAATCGCCGACCGGTTCTAACTTGCTTCCACAATGGGGACATTCTTTAGATCCCCTTGCCACGAATATGCCGTGGCCTGCGCTTTCTCTTTCAAAAGGTACGACGCTGCATGTCAGCAAGTCCAGCGGCGCAGGGATGGTGGGATACAGACTGTTGCTGCACGGGTATGCCGGATACAATGGTGAGCAGGCAACACTGCCGCGCAGAAACAGGGCGACGAAATCGCGGTAGTCGTCTGGTTCGGAGAGGTCGCAGCGTTGAGCAGCCAGATTGGCCAGCACACCCAACATCGTCCCGCCAGGGATGAAGGGACGAGCATCAAACTGATTGCCGGCCGGGGCACGCTCAGCGATGAGCAACGGCTCATCCAGGCGAACCATGATCCGAACGCGCACCGGCGCGCCGCTGAAAGTGCCGATTGTGTCCACCTCGGCTTTGGCTTCCGATGTGGGAGGTACAGCCGGACTTCCTTGCAGCCACTTTCGCTCAAATCGCTTCAGGAGCCGATCTTCCCAAGACTGGTCCCCAGGCCTTTCATGAGTCTCGCTGGTCACATCGGTCAGGTGAATGACACATTCCCCCAGTCCACGCCGCCGCGACCGACCCAACTGGCGGGTGTAACGCGCCGCCGCCACTAGCAAGGCGGCCTCATCTAACGCGGCCTCATCGCTTTGCGGGCAAGCGATTGTAAAGCGGAATACCTGGCCGGCAAGGCCTTCTTCTTGTGAGAACAACTTGTGGTGTTCGGCGCGGCGGGTGCGTGGGTCAATACGCACTCGCTTTACCGGCTGGGCATCCTGGGTCTTTGGCATTACCGGGTAGGCCGAAGCGACGTGCCAGCGTTTGGCCTGCCCCGGCGACCCGAAAAGCCGCTGCAGGGTCGCCTCACGCGGGTGTTTTTGCATCGGCGGCAGTTCCAACAGCCGATAGGCGCTGCCGCGCAACAACCCCGCTAAGGCACTGCCACGCAACACCGGTGTCCCGTCGGCCTCACGCAGCAGCGCCGAGTCCAGCCCAAAGCCCTTGCCGTATCCTGCCCCGACGTGATAATCCGACGCAAACGTAATCTCAAGGGTCAGTTTGAGGCTCATTGTGCTTCCTCCTCATATTCCTGGCGCTTCTTGTCCAGGGCCAGGGTGAAATCCCAGACCTTCAAGAGGTCGGGCAGGCCGTGACCGTCCCAAGATTCTTCGGGGTACCGGCTAACTCTATACCAGCCGGAAATATTTCCGCCCAGCCCGGTCAGAGCCGCATCAACGGCTTTCTTGTGCATATCGTTTCTGCCGATGCGCGCCAGTAGTCGGTTCAAGCGATCCTGCCAGGGGCCGAGATCGTCGGATTTCAGAGAAGGCGGCAGGTCATCGTACAGGTCGCAGAGTTCGGCGAGCCGCTTGTTCGGCACATGGCGCAATTCGTGTCGCTGCTCAACCAGCCGCTGCACTGGCAAGCCCCACTCTTCGGGGACACTCTGGCCGACCCAATAGGGGCGCAGGGTCGGACGCACTGAGCCGCCTGGCGACTCGCTCACCAGCCGTCCACTCAACACAACTTCAAAGTTGACCGCCGAGCGGGGCTGCTTACTATCTAATTCCAGCCGCTTGCACACGCGCTTGGCCTCCTTGAGCCGGGCCTCTCCGGTCTCGTGCGCCAGCCGGTAAGGATGCTTGCTCTTGCAAATTATCACTGCTGCCGAGACAGTTGGAGCAGGAACTTTCTCGAGACCAATCTGCGCCAGGAGGGTCTGCATCTCCTGCTCATACACCTCGCAAAACTGCCGGGCGAAATCCAAGGCCCACGGCGCTGGGATGAGCGCGAACAAGTCGTCACCTCCCAGGATCAAGGGCAAGACCGGGATAAAATTGAGGCGGTCATCCAGAGGATTTCTTTTCATGATCATCCGGGTTGGCGCTGCAAGCGCTTTGCGGATAACGTCGGATAGCCCAGTAGATAGATTATGCATCTGTTCTGGCGTTTGGCACGCACCAAACACCTTACCTATATTATTGCCGTCGGCAAGCAAGTAAGCCACGTAGCGGCGGGGGTCATAATCGGCCACATCCTCCAGGGGGTCTATTTCGGTGCGGCTCCGAAGTCTCTGTTTGCCTGGCCAATCGTACTTGCTGCTCTCAACCACTGTACGGTAAAAGCGGCCCAGGAAAGATTCAGAAGCAATGGCCTGTTGTTCAGCGCGTTCTGCGCTCTTGTTCAGGCAAGATTCGCACAGATACTGCGGTTCTTCACTCTCATGATAGGCGCGGTGCGCCACAGCCAGCCCGATGCCGCAGGAGGCGCAGAAAGCCATATACGGCAGGTGCGGTTGTTCCTGCCAGCCTTCACGCCAGCGTTTGGCCCGGCGCAGATTCTCCTCGGCCTGCTCAGTGGCCGCGCCGAAATCGCCGTTGACCGGCGCCGGTTCGGCGACGGAAAGCGATCCCCCGGTAGCGCGCCGGTAGATCTCGGCCAGGCTCGCGCCAAAGGTCTGGGCCTGCTCTTGCGTTTCAAAGAGAAGGCGGAAACTTCCGCCGTCGCTGGCCACGACCTGAGCCTGAGGTGGCAGCAAAAGGCGGGGGACCTCGTTGCAGAAGCGGGTGAGCAACTGACTGCCGCCCACTATCTCACGCAGACGCGCGGAGCGAAAGAGCAAATCTTGAATCTTGTCGGCCTCGGCCGCCAAAAGGTATTGCGTCACGGCTATGCCTCCTTTGTTAAACTGGGGGGTAGAAAGCGGCTGAGGCCGCATAGATCACAGAGCTCGGTCCAGGACAGAGCGGTGGTTTGCAGGCTCAAATCATCTATCGGACAGCCCAGGAAATCTTCAACGTTGGCCTGCACAAACCTGAACGCGTCTTCGGCCCATTCGCGCGGTATGGAAAAGTATTTGTGGGCCAACTCGTTGCGGCGGGTGAGAAAAGTCTCCCAGCCATTCTCTGCATTGAACAGAGAGGTTGATTTCCACCAGGGATTCATTGGAGAGGGACGTGGAATTGTAAGTGTTGGGGCTCCCCCGAAAAAGATATTGCAACTCTTCCTATCTTTCCCGATAGTGATGTCTTTGCAGGTAGGGTCACGCAGGGCTTTGAAAACATCATTTGCGCCAGGAGTTTTGTTCTCCAGCGCGTCCAAGAGCGCTTTCTTCTCTAGCGGGTCCGTTACCAGCCTGACTAGCCGCGCCAACATCACGATCTCGCTGACGCCGCCGGCCCGTAAGAACGCCGAGCGATAGTCCTCGTTGCAGTGAACCAGCCGCCGGATACGGGCGAGTTCATCACAAACATATGCCCGCAATGCCGGCGAATCGCTGTAAAAATGCGGGGGCTTTTTCGTGAAATCGTTGCCGCTGATCTCGAACCACTGATCTCCTAGAACGGTCACAGCGCTGGGCTGTTTAAAATCGGGTAAGTTTTGAGCGGCCTGCTTTGCACCCCTATAATCGCCTCCATCCCACTTTCCGTAATACTCCAGAAACGCGCTCAACTTCTGGATGGGTTGCTCAGCCGTCGGCATTACCTGTTTCATCGCTGGCAGGATGGATGTGAGCACCTGCCGCGCCTCCCAGAACCGATACTGCTCGTATAGCGCACGTACTCGTTCCCAATCGCGTAAAGCAAACGTCTGGTACGGGTTGTCCAATTCGCCGATTTTACAACTGTAGCCGTAAGGACGGCGGTACTTGGGATCGTACTCGTCAAAATCCACGTAGGAAATACGCGCTCCGGCGTAGGCGGCATAAAGGTAGGCGCCGCTGACCATGCTCTTCTTGCCGCCGGTCACATCAAGCATCACATCGGTCTCATCGTGGAGAACCTTGACCAATGTCTGAAACATAGCGGACGGATTGTCAGCCGTCGGATAGCCTACCTCGCGGCCCTGGCCGAAGAACTGCGGAGCGCTGGAAAGCAGCTTTCTCTCAACCAGATAGTCAATCGCTTCCTTGACATGGCAGGCGAACCCTCTCCATTCTTCCGTTAGATAGCCTCCCTCATTCAATATCAACACGATCTTCTGGGGCTGATACACGCAAACCGATTGGAGCAGCGGCTCCAGCGAAAAGCCGACCAGCAGTACCAGCGTTTCGCAGCGACGATCTGTAAGTCGTCCTTGTGATCTGGCATAGTCCAGTTCGGCCTCCAAAAGGCTCTTGTCATCCAACCGGCTGTGCTTTTCACAGACATACCAGCGCAGCGCCTCGTCTATCTCTGATGGCTTAAAACAGTCCCAGTAGTAATTTCTTGTAATGCATTTGATGTCGCCACTCTGCTCCATTTATCACCTCCATTCTTGCCCGTTCCCTGCTACGAAAGGCTTTTGCACATTGCGAACAGCCAGGGACACCGTGTTTCTCTCACTTGCTCCCTTGCCTATGCGCTCACTCGCGCCATTTGATACCACCCATTCCCCTTCACCGCATCCTTCCCCACATGCGTGAACTGCCCCCACAGCAGCCAGGGCAGGAACGGCGTCCAATCCTCCGCCTCCAAAGTAACCCCTCCCACCAGCCCGCCGAGGGGCGATTCGGCGTGACGGCGGGTGGAGTAGCTGCACAGGTCCTCCCAGGCAAGCCGCCGTTCTACTACCCGCACCCCTTCCGCCGCCTCCAACAGCGCCGGGAAGTCCACCCCCAACGGCGTGTCCGAAAACGCCTCACTCAGCGCCTCCAGCCGCTCCAACAACCGCTGGAAAAAGGGCCGAAAGCGGAAATTCTCCGGCTTGAGCAGATGACCGCCTTCCACCAGGCGGGTGGGGGTGAGAAAATAGAGCGTCAAGGGTGAGGGGTCAGAGGGTGAGGCGTGACCAGAAAGCGCCGCGCGCGCCCTGGCCCCTTCGTCCTGC
>JAAZNO010000652.1 GCA_012798275.1 Chloroflexota bacterium | reverse complement strand
TGGGATTGTGGCGCATCTGACCCGCGCCGATGCCCCGACGCCGGCGGTCTCCTACGCCGTGGTCGAGAAGAAGGCAGAAGCCGGGGTGATGGTCACCGCCAGCCACAATCCGCCGCGTTACAATGGCATCAAGCTCAAGGCGGCCTTCGGTGGCTCGGCGCTGCCCGAACAGGCGCGGCAGGTGGAACTGCAGTTGGAACGCGGACAGGCGGAAGCGCGCGGCCCTAACCTCATGGACTTTGAGCAGGCGCTCAAGCTGGGGTTGGTGCGGCCCTTCGATCCCGCCTGGGCCTACTATCAGCACCTCTCGACGCTGCTCAACCTGGATTTGATCTCGAAGGCCGAGCTGCGGGTCGTCGCCGATGCGATGTACGGCTCAGGGCGGGGGGCTTTCCGCGATTTGCTCAGCCGCACCCGCTGTCATGTGACGGAAATTCGAGGCGAGATGAACCCCGGCTTTGGCGGCATTCACCCCGAACCGCTGGCGCACTATCTCCAGGCGCTCAGCGCGGCGATTCAGGCGCAACACGCCGATGTGGGCCTGGCGACCGACGGCGACGCCGATCGCATCGGGGCCATGGACGCGCGCGGCGAGTTTGTGGATCCGCATCACATCTTTGCGCTGTCGTTGCGCTATCTGGTCGAAGTGCGCGGCTGGACCGGCGCCGTGGTGAAGTCCGTCTCGACGACGCACATGGTCAACCGCCTGGCCGAGCGCTATCAGCTGCCGCTGTATGAGACGCCGGTGGGCTTCAACTACATCGCCGATTACATGCTCAACGACCATGTCCTCATTGGCGGCGAGGAATCGGGCGGGCTCTCCATTCAGGGGCACATTCCCGAAGGCGATGGGGTGTTGATGGGCATGTTGCTGTTGGAGATGATGGCGCACGCGCAGTGTCCGCTGCACGAGATGATCGCTGAGATTCAGCGCCTGGTCGGTCCGACCTGCTACGCGCGCCGGGACATTCCCCTTTCCCGCCCGGTGCCCAAGCGCGAGATGGTGACCCGTCTGACCGAAGGCGCGCCGGCGGAGCTGGCGGGGCAATCCGTGGTCGAGGTGCGTACCCTCGACGGCGTGAAATATGTCCTGGCGGACGACGCCTGGCTGCTGATTCGGCCTTCGGGCACGGAGCCGGTGCTGCGGGTGTATGCCGAGGGACGCACGCCCGGCGAGGTGACGGAGCTGCTGAGCTTCGGCGAGCACGTGGCGGCGGCGTAGGGCGCTTGTCGGCGGAAGGGATGGGCCTATAATGGTGGTGCCGGGGAAGTGTCGGAATGGGCAGACGAGCATGACTTAGGATCATGTGCCGTAAGGCGTGCGGGTTCAAGTCCCGCCTTCCCCAACGTTGACACAGACGGTAGACGGCAGACTGAGAAGAGGACAGCTCCCCCTGTTTTCTGACCGCCGCCTACCGTTTTTGCTCGAGGGACGTCTTCGAAGGAGACGCCATGTGTTGGCGCACATCATTCAAATCATTCAAATTTCAAATATGGAAATGTGCGGTCATAGTTCAGCCTGGCGCCAGGTAGCTCGACGGCGATAGATGAACCTTTGTGAGCTGTAGCTTTTGCCCCACCCCCAGCCCCCTCCCCAACGGCGCATGCGCCGCTGGGGAGGGGGAGAAAAAAAATAAGGGGGTTGTGCAGGCGGGCGTAGCCCGCCTGCACAACCCCACAAAAAAAGTGCCCCTTCCCTCCGCGCGCGCGGGGAAGGGGCCAGGGGATAGGTTGCAAAAATTGACTCTCAATCTTCAGCAGTCGCCATGAAATCTTGCGTTTTTAGTCAATGGCTGAACAGTTACCATGTGAACCGTAGCCCGTGAGCAGAGCCTGCGACGACTCTCTTCTCACAGCTCGCTATTTTCAGAGACTATTTTATACGAGGAGAATTTCGCGCCCCCGCATTGCATGGGGCA
>JAAZNO010000651.1 GCA_012798275.1 Chloroflexota bacterium | reverse complement strand
TGGTCGGCTCTCGTCAATGATGAGGCCAACCTCAACTACATGCCCAAGGTGATCGGGGATATCCTGGCGCGTTTCCGCGCTCGTGGCGTTCCGGTGCGCAGTCTCATTTTGGGACACACGCATATCCCCGAACGTACCCCTTTGCGTGATGCGGAAAGGACGACGTGGGTGGTGAATACGGGCACCTGGGTTTCGGCAGAGGCCAGTGAGCCGTTTTCTTGGGAAACGCAGCTGGCCTTTTCGAGACTGGCGGCAGGCGTCCCCCTCGACACGCCCCCAGAATTCCTGGTGTGGAACGCGGCGACGGGAGAGCCTCAACTGCCCTTGTTGCGCTGGGCTGGCAAGCGCCCCCAGACGATCCGGTAGGCCGGGGGAGGGAGACGGATGGAAGACATGCAACAGCCAACGTTGCTGGATTGCGCGCACCGCATCATTGCGGTAGTGCCCCGCTTGTCGCGGTTGATGCGCAAGGATTTGCGCCTGCACTCCGCGGGGCTGTTTACCGAAGCGCAGTTCCGGGTGATGGCGCGCCTTTACCGTGAAGGGGCGCAGTGTCTCTCGGCGCTGGCCGCTATGCAGGGCGTCTCGCTGCCTACCATGTCGAAGCTCGTCCAGGGGCTGGAGGGGCGGGGGCTGGTGCACCGGGAGCGCGACGCCGAAGATCGCCGTCGCATCGTGTTGGCGCTCACCCCGGAGGGACGCACCGCCTACGAGGATTTGCTGCACTGCACGGAGCAGCACATGGTGGATTGGATCCGCACCTTGAGTGTGGACGAGCGGCGGGACATCATCCGGACGTTGACTTTGCTGGACACGCTGTTCTCGCAGGTGAAGCTCAAGGGCGCCTGTGAGACGCCTTCGCCTGACGCCTGAATTCGACGAGAGGGAGGTTGCCGATGCCGGTGCGTGTGGCAGTCGTACAGACAGATCCCCAGCTGGGACGTAACGCCGACAATCTGGCCGACATCGTCGGGCGCTTGCGGGACGCGGCGACGCAGAGCGCGCGGCTCGTCGTCTTTCCGGAGTGCGCCGTTTCCGGCTATGGGTTTCCCCATCTGGAGGCGGCACGCGCGGCGGCTGAATCGCTCCCCGGCCCGACGACCGCGACGCTGGTGGAAGCCTGCGCCGAGCTGGACGTCTATGCGGTGGTGGGGTTGCTGGAGCGGGACGGCGCGGCCGTGTTCAACGCGGCGGTCCTTGTCGGCCCCGAAGGGTTGCTGGGCGCGTATCGCAAGCTGCACTTGCCCTATCTGGGCGTGGATCGTTTTACGACGCCTGGGGATCGCGGGTTTCAGGTGTGGGACACGGCGTTGGGGCGTATCGGCGTTGCCATCTGCTACGATTTGCGCTTCCCTGAGGGGTTGCGCGCGCTGGCGCTGCAGGGCGCCGACATCATCGCGCTGCCGACCAACTGGCCGGAGACCTCGGAGCTGATGGTGGACTTCGTCACGCGCACTCGCGCGCTGGAAAACCGCGTCTACCTGCTTGCCAGCAATCGGGTGGGCGAGGAGAGCGGCTTCCGCTTTTTCGGGCGGAGCCAGGTGGTGGGGACCAGCGGCCGGGTGTTGGCAGAGGCGGGCGACGGCCTGGAGACGGTGTACGCCGACATTGAGCCGGCCCGCGCCAGGGAGAAGCGCCTGGTCATCCGCGCCGGGGCTTTTGAGATGGATACTTTCGCTGACCGTCGCCCGGAGTGGTATGGGGTGTTGACGCGCGAAGGGTAAGGGGTAATGAGGAAAGAGTCATGGGGCATGGGGAGAGAAAGCGTTATGCCGAAAAATTATTTGATTGACATGGACGGTGTGCTCGTGAGGGGTAAGGCGCCCATTTCCGGCGCGGATACCTTCATCGCGCAGCTGGAGGAGCGCGGCGCGAAGTACCTCGTGCTCACGAACAATCCGCTGTGGACGCCCCGCGATCTTTCGTACCGCCTGTCGTTCAGCGGGCTGGCGATCCCGCCGGAGCGTATCTTCACCTCAGCGCTGGCGACGGCGCGTTTCCTGCACTCGCAGCGGCCCAACGGCACCGCCTATGTCATCGGCGAGAGCGGCCTGACCGACGCGATCCATGGGATCGGCTACGTCATCACCGATCAGCACCCGGATTACGTGGTCGTAGGCGAAACGGACACCTACAATTTTGCCGTTTTCACCAAGGCCGTACGGCTGATTCAGGAGGGGGCGCGTTTCATTGCCACCAATCCCGATTCCTCCGGGCCGACGGAGCACGGCATCGTGCCGGCCTGCGGCGCGCTGGCGGCGCTCTTCGAGGCGGCGACGGGCAAGAAGCCCTTTTTCATCGGCAAGCCCAATCCCTTGATGATGCGCACGGCGCTCAACTATCTGGGGGTGCACTCCGAGGACACCATCATGGTGGGGGATCGGATGGACACCGACATTGTGGCCGGCGTCGAAAGCGGCATGGAGACGATTTTGGTGTTGAGCGGCGTCACCCGCCGCGAGGACGTGGATCGTTATCCGTATTGCCCGACGTGGATCTTGGATTCGGTCGCGGAGATTGAGGTCTGAGGTCTCACGACTCGATGGAATCCAGAGAGGGT
>JAAZNO010000650.1 GCA_012798275.1 Chloroflexota bacterium | reverse complement strand
GTACCGCCGCTGACTAAAAAAACGCAAGATTTCATGGTGACTGCTGAAGATTGAGAATCAACTCTTGCCTCCTATCCCCTGATCCCTTCCCCTCGCGCGCGCGGGGGGAAGGGGAACTTTTTTTTGTGGGGTTTTGCAGGCGGCCGTAGCCCGTCTGCAAAACCCCTTTATTTTTTCTCCCCCTCCCCAACGGCGCCTGCGCCGTTGGGGAGGGGGCAGGGAGAGGGGCAAAAGTTGCAGCTTACAAAGGTTCATCCATCGCCATCAAGCTACCTGACGCCAGGCTGAACTATAACCGCATATTTTCATTCTTGAATGATGCGCGCCAACACATGGCGTCTCCTCCTCTGAAAATCGGCGAAAAGGCGAGAGAGCGGCCCTTCGGCTTCGCTCTCAGTATACAACGACTGGGCCTTCAGTCAAAACAGGGCTATCGCATTTAGGAAACTCGTCCCATCGCGATGCCTGTTGTGTCGCTTAAGCGACTTTTAGAGGGGGTTTTTGTGGCGGGGCTTCGCCCCGCCACAAAAACCCCTTTTTTATCCCCGGCCTTTAGGCCGCATTTCTCCTACAGGTAGTCAAACGCGATAGCCCTCTCAGTCAAAAGGCGCGCGCGCACTCACCGCGGCTTTAGTAACAAATACCGGCGACTTCCATCCAAACTGCGCTTGTGCATTCCGCGAAACTGGCCTATAGTTAGAAAAAGCGAGTTGGCGAAAAAGCGAGAAGGCAAGGCAGCGAAAGAGCGCGCCGGCAAGCAAGACCTGTCGAGAAGCGCCGCTCACCCTCTCATTCCTGATTCGCACTGCATTATCAGTTTTGGAAAACCTGTCACCTACAAGGAGTGTGCCATGCAAGATTTTCTCTTTCGGAAACCGTTAGCAGAATTGGACCCCGAACTGGCGGCGTTGATCGGATACGAGACGGAGCGCCAGGCCCGCAAGCTGATCATGGTCCCTTCCGAATCCGTCTCACCGCTCGCCGTGCATGAGGCAGCCGCCTCGGCCTTCTCCCATCTCTACGCCGAGGGCTATCCCGACGAGCGCACCCGCACCCTGCCCCAGGAGCGCCTTCTGGATTACGAGGTGGAGCTGGGACGCTACCGCCGCTACAGCGACCCGCGCTACTACAAGGGCGTGGAATACGCCGACATCCTGGAAGCGCTCGCGCGCCGTCGCACCGCCGAAGTTTTCGCTACCAACGGCATCAAACCGGAACAGCTCTTCGTGAACGTCCAGGCGCTCTCCGGCGCGCCCGCCAACACCGCGGTACAAGTGGCCCTGCTCAATCCCGGCGATACCATGCTCACGTTGGCGCTGCACGTCGGGGGACACCTCAGCCACGGCAGCAAAGTCGCCTACTCCGGCAAAACCTACAACGTCATTCACTACGGCGTGGACGAGAAAACCGAGCGCCTGGATTACGACGCCATCCGCCAACTCGCGCTGGAAAATCACCCCAAGCTGATCATCGCCGGCTACACTTCTTATCCGCTCACCATTGATTGGAAAGCCTTCCGCGCCATTGCCGACGAAGCCGGCGCCTACCTGATGGCCGACATCGCACACATCGCCGGCATGGTAGCAGCCGGCGCTTTCCCCAGCCCGGTGGGCATCGCCGACGTCATCACCTTCACCACCCACAAATCGCTGGATGGCCCCCGCGGCAGCGTCATCCTCACCCACAAACCCCTGCTCGCCAGGAAATTCGACCGCGCCGTCTTCCCCGGCCTGCAAGGCGGACCGCACATGCACACCATCGCTGGCATCGCCGCAGCCATGCGCCTGGCGCAGACGGAGCAGTTCAAGGCCCTGCAATACCAGACCGTCGCCAACGCCCGCGCGCTGGCGATCGCCCTGGAAGCCGAGGGCGTCCGCGTGGCCTACGGCGGCACCGACAGCCACATGGTGCTCATTGACTGCAAGGGCTTCAAAGGCCCCGATGGCACGCCGTTGATGGGCGATCCCGCCGCCCGCTTGCTCGACATCGCAGGCATCGTTGCCAACCGCAACACCATTCCCGGCGATGCCACCGCCGCCTACCCCTCCGGCGTGCGCCTGGGCACCCCCTGGGTCACGCAGCGCGGCCTCAAGGAGCCGGAGATGGCGCGCATCGCCGCGGCGATCGGCAAACTCTTCCGCGCCACGCAGGGCTACCTCACCCTCTGGCACGCTAAGCCCGATTACATGGCGCGCGTGGATTTCGACACGCTGGAAGAGGTCAAATGTGAGATCCGCGAGCTGGCACGTCAGGCCAGCGATCCCTACGACCTGCAGCCCCGCAGCGGCTATCCGCATTTCTATTACCTGGACGATGCCCCGCGCGGCACGGCTGCCTGCGAACGGCTCGAGCTGCTCGGCGAACAGGTCAAGAGCTTTGTGGACTGGCTCACTCCCTCCAACACCGCGGATCTAAGCGACGGCGAGGGCCGCGCCATTACCCTCCTCGAAGCCAACGGCGCGGTGATGACCCCGGCCTGGCTCACCCGCGTGAACGCCAAGGCCTACACCCTCGATGTCCCCCGCGCGGCAGCCCCCCGCGTGATGACCTGGTTACGAGCTTTGGTAGATGGCTACGTCGCCACCGATGACGTGTACGGCCGCCTTCCCTTCCTCAACGCCGTGCGCGATGCCGGCCCGGCGCCCGACCCCGCCCTTCCCCTCGTCGCCGATGGCGGCCCCTACGCCAGGCCGTACTTCGTGGGCGTCCGGAAGTCCTCCACTCCCTCAGGCCCGGCGCTGCCCAAATTCGAGTGGCGGGAGCCGGAGAATGCGCCGCTCAGGCAGACCCGCCTTCACGCCACACACCGCGAGATGGGCGCGCGCATGGTTCCCTTCGGCGGGTGGGACATGCCCGTCTGGTACACCGGCAACTCCGAGGAACACCGCGCCGTGCGTCAGGCGGCGGGCCTCTTCGACGTGAGCCACATGGGTTGCTGGGACGTCCAGGGACCCGAAGCCGCGGCCTTCCTCAACCTGCTCATGGTCAACGACATCAGCACGCTCGAGGTGGGCGAGTCGCAGTATTCCGCCCTCTTCGACATCGAGGGCATCCCGCTCGACGACCTCCTCGTCTACCGCATGGCCGAAGACCACTACCTGGTGGTCGTCAACGCCTCCAACAACGACAAGGATTGGGCCTGGGCCACTGCCGTCCTGCGCGGCGAAGTGCAGATTGATCCCCGGCGCCCCTGGGCAAGATGGGAAGGCCAGGGCGTGATCCTGCGCGACCTGCGCGACCCGAGCGCCGGCACCGACATGCGCGCCGAGCTCGCCCTCCAGGGGCCTAAATCCACCGACATCTTGCTGGCCCTTGGCGGCAGCGATGCCGACAAGCGCAAGGTCAAGTCGCTGCCGTGGGCCGGCATCTGCCGCGTCACCCTGGGCGACTTCGACGTCATCGTCAGCCGCACCGGCTACACCGGCGAGCGCGTGGCCTACGAGCTCTTCGTCCACCCGGATCGGCTGGTGGATTTCTGGAAGGCGCTGTTGGCCGTGGGCGAACCACTCGGCCTCAAGCCCTGCGGATTGGCGGCGCGCGACAGCCTCCGCACCGAGGCGGGCCTGCCGCTCTACGGCCACGAGATGGCAGGGCCGCTCAACCTCACCATGGCCGAGGCCGGATTCCACACCTACATCAAGCTCTACAAGCCCTTCTTCGTGGGCCGTGAGGCCTACCTCGCCCGCGAGGCGCAGCGCAAGGCCGCCGTGCTCCGCTTCCAGGTGCCGGAGAAAGGACAGCCCATGCCGCAGCAGCTCGACCGGGTGATAGACGAGCGCGGCAAAGTGGTAGGCTACGTCACCAGCTGCGCCATTGACACCGAAGGCCTCCTGCTCGGACAGGCCTATGTAAGCCTGGACTATCACAAAGAGGGGACGAAACTGGCGGTCCTCGTCACCCCGCGCCGGGCGCCCAAGCCCAACAACGAGCTCAAGTTGGGGGAACGCGCCCAGCTGCCGGTCCCTATCGTCGTCCTCAGCCGCTTCCCGAAGCGGAAATAAGCGCCAAGCGCCGAAACAACACTTCGCTTCTTCCAAAAACGTGAGCGCATGACCTCCCTTTCCTCCTCCCCGGCGGAAATGCTGGGGAGGAGGAAAAATTAATCCAGACGGCTTGCCCTGCGTCCGGCTTATGATAAAATAGCCTCCATGGAACCGCGAATTGTGTTCATGGGCACGCCCAAATTTGCGTTGCCCACGCTGGAGAAGCTCTGCGACGCCTACCCCGTCGTCGGCGTCGTGACACAGCCCGATCGTCCCGCCGGCCGGGGGCGGCGCTGTGTCGCGCCCCCGGTCAAACAGCTAGCAGAAGCCGAAGGCATCCCCGTTTTCCAGCCGGAGCGGCTGCGCACCATCGAGGCCATCGAACACCTCCGCGCCTGGATGCCCGACCTCATCGTCGTCGCCGCTTTCGGGCAGATCCTGCCGCCGGCCGTGCTCGAACTGCCCCGCTTCGGCGCGCTGAACGTCCACAGCTCCCTGCTGCCCCGCTGGCGCGGCGCGACGCCCATTCAAGCGGCGCTGCTCGCGGGCGACGCCGTCACCGGCGTCACCATCATGCAGATGGACGCAGGACTCGACACCGGGCCGATCCTTGCCCAGCGCGAGATCCCCATCTACCCGGACGAGACCGCCGGCGAACTTGAAGAGCGCCTCGCCCAACTCGGCGCGGAACTGCTCCTGGAAATCCTGCCGGCGTACCTCAGCGGCGAGCTGCAACCGCGACCTCAGCCAGAAGAAGGCGTGACCCTCACCCGCCGCCTGCAGAAAGAAGCCGCCGCCCTCGACTGGCAACAGCCGGCACGGTTGCTGGAACGTCAGGTGCGCGCTTTCTCGCCGGAGCCGGGCGCTTTCACGTTGTGGGGCGAGGAACGCTTGAAAATCCTGAGGGCCCGGGCGCTGCCGGAGGGAACGCCGCTGCCAGAAGCCGCTCCCGGAACTGTTTTCATGCAGGGATCCATGCCCGCCGTCATGACCGGCGAGGGCGCATTGGTGCTGTTGCAGCTGCAGATGGCCGGCAAGCGGCCAATGAACGGCGACGCCTTCCTGCGCGGCAAAAGCGCCGTGCTTGGGAGCCGTTTGACGGCTCCGGCAGCCGGGTGAACTTGTAGGACACCCGGCTTTTGCATCCTCAATGAGCCTTGAAGTTGGGATTCAAATTTTGGAGCTTCACGATCTTAAAAGTTTAGGGAGGTCAGATGTCCGGACATAGCCATTGGTCAACCATTCGCCGCAAGAAGGAAGCGAATGACGCGAAGAAGGGCGCCGTCTTCACCAAGATCGCGCGCGAAATCGTCATTGCAGCCCGCGAGGGGGGCGGCGACCCCGAAGGCAACATGCGTCTGCGCATGATCCTCGACAAAGCCCGTTCGATGGGCATGCCCAAGGACAACATCGAGCGCGCCATCAAGCGCGGCGCGGGCGAAGACAAAGACGGCGCTGAAATTCTCGAAATCACCTACGAGGGATACGGCCCCAGCGGCGTCGCCATGCTGATTGATGTGGTGACCGACAACCGCAATCGCACCGTCGCGGCGCTGCGACACGCACTGAGCCGCCAGGGCGGCACGATTGGCGATCCCGGCTCGGTCGCCTGGCAGTTCGAACGCCGCGGCGTGATCGGCGTCCCGGCGAGCGTGAATTTCGACAAGCTCTTCGAGGTGGCGGTCGAAGCGGGCGCCCAGGATGTCGCCATGGGCGAGGGCGAGGACAATCACGAGGTCTACACCGATCCCACCGACCTGCACGTTGTGAGCAAGCAGCTCAAGGCCGCTGGGATCCCCATCGCCAGTATGGATCTGGTCATGGCGCCCAAGAATGAAATGTCGCTGCCCGTCAAAGACGCCGTGCAGGTCCTCAGGCTCATTGATAACCTCGAGGAAATGGACGACGTGCGCCGCGTGTTTTCCAATCTTGAGGTGACAGAAGAGGCCGTGGAGGCCTTCGAGTCCTCCTTCTGATGCGCGCGCTCGGCGTGGATCCGGGAACGGCCATCACCGGCTATGCCATCGTCGAAGAGGATGGCGCGGCCTTGC
>JAAZNO010000108.1 GCA_012798275.1 Chloroflexota bacterium | reverse complement strand
CCATGGCGCACATCCTGATTGCCTACAAGCAATTTCCTGCCCCTGGGGTAGGGCACGCCGGCGGCGAATCCGTCTACCGCCTCATGGAGCTGCTCCATCAGCGCGGACATCGTCTCACCCTCGTGGCGCGGATTCAGGAGGTCGAGCGTCCCCTGTTGCCCGTAACCGCGGCGCTCTGCGAGCGGGTAGTGACCGTCCCCCATCATCGCTCGCTGCCCGGCCCGCGTCCGCTGGCGCTGTTGCGCAGCTACCTGGCCTTGCGTCACGCCACGCAACGCACCCTCCGCGACGTGCGTCCCGACGTCCTCCATATCGAATTCGCGCAGACGGGAGCCGTCGTCTTGGGCCTGCGCGGCGCGCCGACTTCGATCCGCGCCCACGACGTGAACTGGTTTCTCATGGAACAGCAAGCAGCGCGACAACGCGGTGCCGCGCGCTGGCGCAGTCGTGGGCTGCGCGCCGTATTCCTCACCCTGGAGCCCCGGCTCTACCGCCGCTTTGACCTGGTCGCCGCCATCTCCGAAGGCGACCGTCGCCTGTTAGCCGCGCGCTGTGCGCCGCAGCCCGTGCTGCTGTTGCCGCTTGCGCCGGCGTTTCATCCGGCTGCGGATGCACCGGCGGCAGTTCCCCGCGGCGCGAACGTCCTCTTCGTCGGAGCGATGTCGCGCGCTTACAACCGCGAGGCGGTGCTGTGGTTCCTCGACGCCATCTGGCCCGCCATCGCGCAGGCCGCGCCTGAAGCGCGCTTCTACATCGTGGGAGCCGATCCGCCCGCAAGCGTGCGCGCCCGGCACGATGGACAGCGCGTCTTCGTCGTCGGTTTCGTCCCCGATCTGGCGCCCTGGTATCAGGCGGCGGATGTGGTCGTCGCGCCGCTGCAGGTGGCGGGAGGATTGCTGCAGAAAGTGGTGGACGCCATGGGGATGGGGATTCCGGTGGTCGCGACGACGGTCAGCAATCACGGTTTGGGCGCTATTCCCGGCGAACACCTCCTCATCGCGGACGCGCCGGAACCCTTTGCGGAGGCCGTGATCCGCCTGCTGCGCTGCCCGGAGGAGCGCGAGCGCCTCGGGCAAGCCGGGCAGCGCTTTGTGACGGCCCATTACGATCCCGAAGTGCTCCTCCCGCAGTGGGAGGCGGCGTTGTTGCAGCTCCTGGACGCCAGAAACGAAAAAGCCTCGCCGCTCCAGGGGGACATGCGCCATCGAGAATAGAAGTCAGTGAGCCGTGAACAGAGGGCCGTTGTAGTCTCTGGTCGTCACGCTACGTTCACACGTTATTTTCATTCGTGTGCTGGCGCAGGGCCTTTCCATTACAGGGGTTATTCATGGTATAATGGCCCATAGGGGATTGCGACGCGGGGGGCCAGACCTCAATGCAGTTTTCGCATCCCCGCGCTAAGCGCAGGGACGCTTTCTTGATCTCAAGCATTTCCAGGGCTGAAAGAGTTTGATGCCATGTCACGCAGAGCGACTATGATTCGCAAAAAAAACCGTGCGCCGGCGGTCATGACGGGCGTGTTACTGGTCGTTTTCGCTATCATCATCCTCGTGGGGGGAGCGCTGTTGCTTTCAGTCGGCCGCGGCCTGCTCTCCGATTCGGGAATCGTGCCCGGCCTGAGCGCCTCGGATGGTTCTGACAGCCCCAATGTCGAGCGGCGGTTTGGGCAGGTGATCCCCGGCTGGAAGGGAACGGAGCGGGTGAACCTGCTGCTCCTGGGGGTGGACGAGCGTCCGCAGGAAAACGGCATGGCACGCACCGACACGATGATGGTGCTCACGCTTGATCCGACGACGCTGCAGGCGGGGGTGCTTTCCATCCCCCGCGACCTGTGGGTGCCGATTCCGGGCTACAATCAGGGGCGCATTAACACCGCGTACCGGCTGGGGGAGATGTACAACTATCCCGGCGGCGGCCCGGCCCTGGCGCGGGAAACCGTCGAGTACAACCTGGGTATCCCCATTCAATATTACGTGCGCCTCAACTTCCAGGGCTTTGTGGATCTGGTAGACCTCATCGGCGGGATTGACGTCTACGTGGCGGAGCCGATCAACGATCCCCTTTACCCGGACAATAACTACGGCTACGATCCGCTCTACATTCCGGCGGGACAGCAGCATTTCGATGGCGCCATGGCGTTGAAGTATGCCCGCACCCGCCACGATAGCAACGACTTCGAACGGGCGCGCCGTCAACAGCAGGTGTTGCTGGCAGTCCTGGAGCGGGTCAGCAGCCTCAACCTGCTGCCGCAGCTCGCCCCGAGGCTTGGCGAGCTCTACACCCTCATGGATCAGTCCGTGAGCACGGACCTGACCCTCGATGAGGTGCTCGCTCTGGCCGGGCTGGCGGTCAAAGTGGATCGTACCCAGATCCGCTTTGCGGTCATTGATAGCACCTGCACGGAGAACTACATCACCCCCGAAGGCGCACAGGTGCTGATCCCCTTGCGCGATCGGATCCGTGAGGTGCGCGATTACGTCTTTGGGGGCGCCGAACTGGCGTCACAGACCGTGGAGCAGGAAAGCGCGACCATCGGCGTGTTGAACGGCACCGGGCGCGCCGGGCTGGCGGCGAGCACGGCGGAGTACCTCAAGGGGCAGGGGGTGGCCGTGGCGGCCTTTGGGAACGCCGACCGCGCGGACTACGCGACCACGATGATCATTCTCAATCGCCCCAAACCGGCGACGGCGGCGCGTCTGGCGACCCTGTTGGGCCTGCCGCAGAGCGCCATCGTTACGGCCTCGAATGCCGCTGCCGCGCAAGACATCACCCTTCTTCTCGGCGCCGATTACCCCGGTCCGCCAACGTCTCCTTGAGCAGCGAGCGCCCCCTTGCGTCCGGGAACCTTTGGGGTTCGCCGGACGTTTGATGTTGTATAATGGATGGGCACCTGTGGTATAATCGAGGCTTGTGATGGCACAACAGGACGCTACGCGGACCAAAACTTTCAAGACGCTGATGCGGCTTGGGCTGGTGCTGATCTATGTGATCGTCACCGGCACGGCGGCAGTGGTGACATTTTTCCGCGTGCGGGAGATGGCGGCGGCTTCGGAGTTGCTGCCAGATTTCACGGCCACGGAGAAGCAGCCCCCGAGTGAGAATGTCGTCTTCCCGGAGGGACAGTCCCTGCCCAAATGGACCGGCACAGAGCGCCTCACCGTGTTGCTGTTGGGCATTGATGAGCGCGCTCAGTGGAATGAACCCGCCTGGCGCACCGACACCATGATGGTCCTCACGCTCGACCCCGTCACCCTGGAGGCGGGAGTGCTTTCCATCCCGCGCGACCTGTGGGTCGAGATCCCCACTTCCGGCTATGGGCGCATCAACACGGCGCACTACCTGGGGGATCTCTATGATTATCCCGGCGGGGGGCCGGCGCTGGCGGCATTGACGGTCGAGCGCAACCTGGGAATTCACATTGATCACTACGTGCGCATCAACTTTGAGGCGTTCGTGACCTTCGTGGATGAGATCGGCGGCATTGACATCGAAGTGCCGGAGACGATTGATGACCCCCTCTATCCCGACAACAACTACGGCTATGAGCCGCTCTACATCGAGGCCGGTCTGCAGCATTTCTATGGCGACATGGCGCTCAAATACGCGCGCACCCGTCACAGCGGCAACGGCGATTTCGACCGCGCCCGGCGCCAGCAGCAAGTCATCCAGGCCGTGTTAGAGCGGGTGAGCCGGCCTGAGGTGCTGGCGCAGCTGCTCGCCAAAGCGCCGGAGCTGTATTCGAAGGTGGAAAGCTCGCTTGCGACCAGCCTCAAGTTTGACCAGCTGCTGGCGCTTGCCGGGTTGGCGCGGGAAGTGACCTCCGACAACATCCGTTTTGCCGTCATTGACGAAAGCAGCACACTGTCCTGGGAGACGCCGGAGGGCTGGCAGGTCCTCGTCCCGATTCACGATCGCATTCGGGAGCGCCGCGACTTCGTGTTTTGGATTGGCCCGGCGGTAGAGGATAACGGCGCTGCCGAGGAGGGCGCGACCCTCCTGGTGCTGAACGGCACGCAGCGCGAGGGGCTGGCTTACGCGACGGCGGAGTACCTCAAGGAGAACCGGATTCCCGTGACCTCCTACAGCAACGCCGACCGGCAGGACTATGAGAGCAGCCTGGTCATCATGAACCGCAGCCTGCCTCACACGGCGCAACGGCTGCTCGCGCTGTTGCAGCTCCCCGACTCCGCCCTGGTGCAGGGGGACAATCCTACCGCGGAATACGACATCGTCATCATCCTGGGACGCGACTACGCTGAGCCGTAGGGTTGAAGTTTTCCCTGAGCGTGTAGCTCTGCTCCGTTTGCCGCTTTCCCTCAGAGTGCCATCGGCGCCGCTCCCGCGCTATAGGCCGATTCCCCGGCTATACAATAGCCATAGGCTCGCGAAATACCCCACTACCAGCAGCAAGGCGTCAATTTCCACTACCCAGATGCGACGCGCCTGGCGCGCTTGATTGCCGATGAGGCCCAGGCAGGTGAGCAGCAGCCCCAGCAACCCCACCAGCGCGAACTCCGGATCAATCATACCGAGAAGTCGCCCCCCTGTGTAGAACACGTCGGTCAAGCCGAGGGCGAACATATTGAAGATGTTGCTGCCGAAGAGGTTGCCCAGCGCCATGTCATAGGCGCCCAGGCGCGCAGCAGCAATGGCAGCGATCAGTTCTGGCAGCGAGGTGATGAGCGCCAGGAGCGCCGTTCCCACGAAACTTGCTCCCAATCCGGTGATCTCCGCGATCTCGACGCTGCTTTGCACTAACCGAGGGCTTACCAGGATCAACACGGCTGCGGCCAGGACAAAGCCGAGAAGGGCACGCTTGAGAGGCGGCACGCCAGCGTCCTCTGCCACCTCTGCCGTTTCTGGATTGCCGTTTGCAGGGTCATTGTGGCGGATAAGCCAGACGCTTGCGATGTAGGCTCCCATCAACAGCAGGCTATCCAACCCGACCCAGCCGATTTTGACATCAATGTCGGCAAGGATAAAGAAAGTTGCCAGGCCGATCAGCATGGTAGCGAGGCTGGCAGTCAAGGCATGGCGCATGGCGACTTGCCGTAAGACGCGCTGTTTGTAGAAGATGAGCCCCAACAGCCCTACCAGAGCCATGTTGAACATGTTGCTGCCCAGCATATTGCCGGCGGCCAGGCCAATCACGCCTTGCTGCAGCGAATTGATTGCCGTAAGAAATTCGGGCAGCGAAGTCGCCCCTGCCATCAACAGGACGCCGATGAACATGCCGCCGAGTTTGGTGCGATAGGCGATTGCATCGCCATACTCCGCCAGTTTGATGGAGGCCAACACCAGAATGGCGGCGCTGACAAGAAAGATGATCCAGACCATGTGCTCCTCTCCCTCTTAGCGCACGTTTTGTTTGGGTAGCCCTCGCACCATCGAGAGCGGCCAGGCGGCCAGAATGCCAGTATTGGGTGTGCTCAGATCACCGACTACATCTTCCACAGCGCTCACACACTGTTCGACCATGGCTTCATTTTCTACAAGCGTAAACAGGGTGTAATTCCCGCGTTCGGCGCGTTCGACGAGCTGTTCAAAATCGAAGCGCATCGGGATGCGGCGGTGTTTCGTCTGTCGGCGGAAAATGCCGCTGCTTTCAATGATGGTCACGCCGCTGACTCCTACCGCTTCCCAGGCATCTAAAATGGCGTCCAGTTTGTCGGGGTTGTCGAGGACATACATCACCATGAACATGAGCGGGCCTCCTCAGAGAAGAACAAAAGGTTACGACACCTGCGAGCTGATGATGCTCTGAATGATATATGATTCTCCCAGGCCAACAAGGAGGAGTGTCACCATGAGTCAGGAGTTAGTGCACCTCGCTAGATGAAGTACAGCGAGGCGCAGCGTCGCGATTTGAAGTTGATGTGAAGCAGCGCCATGAGGCGTTTTTCCTTGATGCCAGGCTGAACAGTGATCCGGGGTCTCTCCTTCGAAAATAGAGGTCAGCAAGTCAGCAAATAAGCGAAAAAAATCACTTGCGTGACAAAGGTACCGCCACTGACTGAAAAACGCAAGATTTCCTGGTGATTGCTGAAGATTAAGAATCAACTTTCTGCAAAACCCCTATTTTTTTTCTGCAAACATCGGCCAGCACGCGATGCCGCACAGCTACTTAGCAGCACCCCCTCACTTTTTCCCTTGCCACAGGCCCTCGTAGAGCCGCCGCAGTTGACGACCGGTGCGTTGCCAGGAGAAGGCATGGGCGGCGCGTTCGCGGAGCCGGAGGCCCAGGTCGCGCCCGGCGACGGGATTGCGCAGGATGAACGCCAGCGCCCGCGCCAATGCCGTCGCATCGCCCAGCGGTTCGGCGTAAATCCCCAACTTCCCCAGATATTCCCGACTGACCGGCGTATCGTACACGACGGTCGGCAGCGCCATCGCCATGTAATTGAGGATCTTGCCGCTGCCTTCAGTGGCGGAAATCTTGGGGGCGACGGCGACGTCCCCCAACGCCAGATAGGCCGGCGCCTCCTCGTAGCGGGTTTTGCCGGTGAAGATCACATCCGCGTCGGTCAGGCCGAGCTCCCGCGCCATCTGCCGGTAACGCTCGACGGCCGGAAAGCCCATGATCAGGAACGAGACGGCGTAGCCGCGACGCCGCAGTTGCGCGGCGGCCTGGAGCAGCTGCGGAATGCCCTGGTAATCCGCCAGTAGCCCCAGATAGACCACGACCTGACGTCCTGCCGGCACTCCCAGAGCCGCGCGTTGGTCGGCGCGCGCGTCGGGGGCGAGACGACCGGGGGTGAAAAAATCGAGGTTGACGCTATCCGGCAGCGGGATCACGCCATCCTGGCGGCCAAAATCGCGCGCGAGCACCTCGGCGCTGTGGACCGTGCTGGTGACAATGGCGTCGGGCAATTGCACAATGCGCTCTTCGAGGCGCCGCCACCAGTAGTACGCCGGGGTATCGGGCCGGATGAAATGGTGATCCACCATCTCCGCTGTCATGCTGCCCTGGAAATCGAAGACGAGGGGCACCCGCAGCAATCGCGCCAGCACACTGCCGATCAGCGCGCCCTCGTGCAGATGGCCGTGAATCAGCTGCGGACGCCAGCGCAACGCTTCCCCCAGCGCGCGCAGTGAGAGCAGCGCGTCGAAGGCGATCTTGTGGCGCGAGGACCCCACCTCGTAATCGGCGCGCCAGGGCGTCGGCGCGGAACGCACGATATCGAGGCCGGGCCAGTCGCGTCCCATGTAATAGGTAGCAATGCGCACCGCCATCCCTTGCGCGAGCAACGCCTGCGTCTCTTCCAGGATGCGGACGTGACAGCCGTAATCCAGGAAGAAGGACGTCGGCGCGATCATCAGGATGCGTTGGCGTTCGTCGCTCGGCATGTCTCAGGCATCATCCAGTTCTTGCAGGGTGCGCAGCAGCGCGTCGAAATCCGGTCCCAGAGTCTCCGCGGGGGACGGGGCGCCGTTGGCCCCTCGATGATGCTCACGGATGAGGGCGACAGCGCGCGGCGACGCTCCCGCCTGTTGGGCGAGCGCTGCCCCCCATTCCGCATGGCGCTTGCGGATGACGAAGCCGCGGGTCAGTCCATGGGGGATTTCCTCGGCCGCCCACCGCGCGGCCTGGCGCGGCAAAAACGCTTCTCCCAGGACGACCAGTACCCGATCCCAGAGGCGAGGCGGTGCGACGCTTTTACCGCAATCGTGGAGCAGCGTGGCGATCTGGACATCGGCAGCGCGATGGCCGCGCGCTTCCAGCGCCCGGCAGAGGGCGATGCCGTGCTGTTGCTCGGCGCGGGGCATCCGGCGGAACAGCGTCAGCAGTTCCGGCGTGAGGCGCGCCGCGGCGTATTCCAGGTCCACCGGCCAGCAAGGGGCGCGCAAGGTGCGCCAGAATTGCGAGATCCGATACCGTACCCGTCTGGCGCTCACCACAGGCCCAGTAAACGAAACAACAAGCTATAAAGGGGAGTCATTATCGCGCCGACGATGTCCAGACCGATGAGGGGGAGGATGAAGAGCACGGCCAGAAGAATGTAGATGGAGATCGGCTCCAGGCTCTCAATGAAATCGGCGACCGCGGGCGGCGCGACGCCCGCCAGGATGCGCGAGCCATCGAGCGGCGGAATTGGCAGGAGATTGAACGCGATCAGGCCCACGTTGACGATGATCACTAAGAGGATGACCCTGAATAACCACGCGGCCACTTGTTCGGGGAGCAGATTGAGCACTCCCAGGTGCAAGATGGCAGCGAAAAAAGCCGCCTGAATGAAGTTTGAGAGCGGCCCGGCCAACGCCGAGAGCGCCATCGCCAGGCGGGGATTGCGGACTTTGTACATGAGATGGGGGTTGACGCGAGCGGCGCGTCCCCAGCCAAAACCAGTCAGGAGAATCATGAGCGTGCCAAACGGATCGAGGTGCGTCGCCGGGTTCAGTGTGAGCCGTCCCTCGCGCTCCGGGGTCGTGTCGCCCATCAGATGCGCGGCAAAGCCATGCGCCCACTCGTGGATCGGTATCCCCAGGAGCACGACGATCAGGCGCGCGAGCAATTCATCCGCCGTAGGAAGAGTGAACATGTTGGCCCCCTTTACTCTCATAACTTCCTGGAGTATAACGCACCCTCCCGTTCAGGCAAGTCTCAGGCGCCGGCGAGGACCGGTCACGACAAGAAAAAGCCGTGTTCCTCGTTTGGAGAGCCAAATCCCTTGCCGGGGACGCGATGTTCATCCTTTGTGGGGCTTTTCAGCGTCGGGCAGCGGGTCGGGGTAAGCTTGTCACCCTAAAACATAGAAGCCCTTCACTTGTATTAATCCTGAGTGCGGTTAGCATAGGTAGGAGATGGGAGACGATCTCTCGTCTGATGCCATTATCTCCAAACCGGCGCAGCGTAGAGAATGCGGGCAAAAAGTGCAGCTCCTTCTACATACCTGTGCGATGTTGGCGCGAGGCCCAGGGATGCCGATGACGCAAGAAGAGGTGAGACAGATCGCTGCGCTGGCGCGATTGGCCCTCACCGACGATGAAATCGTCCTGTTCCAGGAGCAGCTCTCTGCGATCCTGGACTACGTCGCTTCGCTCCAAGAGCTCGACACGCATCAGATTCCCCCGACGGCGACGGTGTTGCCCTTGCATACCGTCTTGCGCGAGGACGTTCCCGGTTCCACCCTGCCTCAGGATGAGGCGTTGTTCAACGCGCCACAGGCGCAAGCCGGCTGTTTTCGGACGCCGCCGATCATCGTGAAGGAGTGAGGGTGACGTCTCCCGCCGATTTGACCATCCATGAGGCGGCGACGCTGCTGCGTGAAGACGCGCTGAGCGCCGTCGTGCTCACCGAAGCCGTGATCGAACGCATCCTCGCGGTAGATAACGACGTGCGCGCTTACCTCACGCTCACGCCCGAAGCGGCGCTTGAACAGGCCGCGCAGGCCGATGCGCTTCGGGCCGCGGGGGTGACGCTGCCGTTGCTGGGGATTCCCATCGCGCTGAAGGACAATCTCTCCACGCGCGGCGTGCCGACGTCGTGCGGTTCGCGCCTCCTGGAAGGGTACGTCCCACCCTTCGACGCGACGGTAGTCCGCCGCCTCAAGGAAGCTGGCGCGGTGCTGCCCGGCAAAACCAACCTCGACGAGTTTGCCATGGGGTCCAGCACCGAAAATTCGGCCTTCTTCCCCACGCGCAACCCCTGGCGGCTGGATCGTGTGCCGGGGGGGTCGAGCGGCGGCAGCGCGGCGGCGGTCGCTGCTGGCGAGGCGTTGGCAGCGCTCGGCTCGGATACGGGCGGCTCGGTGCGTCAACCCGCCGCGTTGTGTGGGCTGGTGGGGGTCCGTCCGACGTATGGGCGGTGTTCACGGTATGGGCTGGTGGCTTTTGCTTCCTCGCTGGATCAGGTCGGCCCTCTCACCCGCGACGTGACCGATGCGGCGTTGCTGCTGAGCGTCGTGACGGGGCACGATCCATGTGACAGCACGTCCCTGCCTGCCGCGCCGTTTGATTCCACGGCGGTGTTGTGGACGGATGACCTGCGCGGCATGCGCATCGGCGTTTCGCCGATCGGGGACAGCGCCGGGGTGCAGCCCGACGTGCGGCGCGCGTTCGACGCCGCCGTGGACACGCTGGCGGGACTGGGCGCCGAAATGATGACGGTGTCGCTGCCGCACAGCGAGAGCGCGCTTCCAGCGTACTACCTGATTGCCCCCGCGGAGGCCAGTGCCAATCTGGCGCGCTTCGACGGGATACGCTATGGCTATCGCGCGAAGGCGGAGACGCTTGAGGAGCTGTACACTCGCACCCGAGGCGAGGGTTTCGGCGCGGAAGTCAAGCGTCGCCTCATGCTGGGGACGTATGCCCTGCGCGCGGGGTATTACGACGCTTATTACCGCAAGGCGCAGCAAGCGCGCACGCTGATCCGGCAGGATTTCGAGGCGGCGTTCGCGCAGGTGGAGGTCATCATCGGCCTGACCTCGCCGGTGACGGCTTTCCCGCTGGGTGAGCGCGTGAGCGATCCGCTGCGCATGTACCTGGCGGACATCTTCACGCTGCCGCAGGCGCTCGCCGGGCTGCCGGCGCTCAGTCTGCCGTGCGGCTTTGACGCGGACGGGCTGCCCATCGGTCTACAGCTCACGGCGCCGGCCCTGGAGGAGGGGCGGCTGCTGCGGGTGGCTTATGCCTACGAGCAGGCGACACCCTGGCACATCCAGCGACCTGTGAGGAGTTGACATGTTCCTGTAAAAAAAGTTCCCTTTTCCCCCGCGCCCTGCGCGGGGAGAAGGGGCCAGGGGATGGGGGTAAAAGTTTACTCTCGATCTTCTGCAGTCACCATGAAATCTTGCGTTTTTTAGTCAGTGGCGGTACCTTTGTCACGCGAGTGATTTTTTTTCGCTGATTCGCTTTTTCGCTGACTGCTGACCGCTGATCTCTATTTTTGAAGGAGACGCCATACGCTAGCGCACATCATCCAAGAATGAAAAGGTGAGTCGTGAGCAGCGACGGCGACGGCTCACGGGTCGGCTGGGGATGGAATCCTCAGCCTGACACGAGCCAACCGCGCTGAAGTGCGTTGTTTGGGGACGTATCAGCCCTGGGGGCAAGGAATTTCTCATCTTATTCGTGAAATTCGTGTTCATTCGGGGCCATTTTCGAAGGAGCTGCATCATGAAACTTGTAATTCCTATGGCTGGATTTGGGACCCGGATGCGTCCGCACACCTGGACGCGCCCCAAGCCGTTGCTTCCGCTCGCAGGGAAGCCCGTTTTAGGGCACATACTCGACCGCTTCCGTGACCTGCCCATCGAGGAGTATATTTTCATCACCGGTTGGCTGGGTCAGCAGGTCGAGGATTACATCCACCAGAATTATGCCCTTCCGGCGCATTTCGTGGAACAGCGGGAGCTGCTTGGACAGGCCCATGCGTTATGGCTGGCCCGCGAGTATCTGCAGGGGCCGCTCTTCATGCTCTTCGTGGATACGCTCTTCGACGATGTGGACTTCGGGAACCTCGAACAGCCCGGGCTTGACGGGATCATCTTCACCAAGCGAGAACCGGATCCCCGTCGCTTCGGCGTCGTCGAGACCGACGCGGGCGGTCGCGCGACCCGGCTCATCGAGAAGCCGGACTCGCTGGAGAACAACAACATCCTCATCGGGCTGTACTACTTCGCCGATGGCGCCTGGCTGGCGCGCGCTTGTGGGGAACTGCTGGAGAGCCATCAGCAGACCAAGGGGGAGTATTACCTGGCGGACGCGGTGACGCGGATGATCCAGCAGGGCGCGAATTTCAACGTGCGCGAGGTGGGCGTGTGGCAGGACACCGGCAAACCGGAGACGACCTTCCTCACGCATCGCTATCTGCTGGAACACGGCTATGACAACAGCTTCGAGGCGTTGCGCCCCGGCGTGGCCCTGATCCCGCCGGTATACGTCCATCCCAAGGCGGTGATCGAGAACTCCGTCATCGGGCCTTACGTCTCCGTTCACGCGGGAGCGCAGGTGCGCCATTGCATTCTGCGCGATACCGTGGTGGATGAGGGCGCGGAAGTGGAGGGCGTGTTATTGGAGGAATCGCTGGTGGGACGGTGGACCAAAACGACCGGCTACTTCCGCAAGCTGAACCTGGGCGACTCTTCCACGGAGGAATGATCGCGCCGGAAGTGGGGGCCAACGTGCGAACGTACGAACGCACGAACGCAGGTGATTCGCTGACTCGCTGATTATTTGAGGAGAACAGGACATGAACTATCAGCATTTTACGTCTCGGCTCGTGCAGAGCATTCCCCCTTCGGGGATCCGGCGCTTTTTCGACATCGCCGCGACGATGGAGGACGTCATCAGCCTGGGGATTGGGGAGCCGGACTTTGATACGCCGGCGCCGATCATCCAGGCGGGGATGGAGGCGTTGCAGCGCGGCGCCACGCACTACACCTCCAACTCCGGCTTGATGGAGCTGCGCCGCGCCATCGCCGAGCACATGGACCGGCGCTACGGCCAGACCTACAATCCCGCGAGCGAAATCCTGGTCACGGTGGGGGTCTCCGAGGCGTTGTATCTGGCCATGATCGCGTTGCTCGATGCCGGCGATGAGATCATCATCCCCGAGCCGTGCTTCGTCTCTTACGCGCCGACAGCGATCATGGTGGGGGCCGTGCCGGTGATGGTGCCGACCAGCGCCGCCGACGGCTTTCAGGTGACCGCCGCCGACATCGCGGCTCACATCACGCCCAAGACGAAGTGCCTTTTCGTCGCCTCGCCCAATAATCCTACCGGCACCGTCCTCAGCCGCGAGCGGCTCAATGAGATCGCGGCCCTCGCCAAGAAGCATGACCTGGTCGTCATCTCCGATGAAATCTACGATCGGTTGGTCTACGGCGTCGAGCACACCTGCTTTGCCAGCCTCCCTGGCATGTATCAGCGCACCGTGGTGTTGCAGGGCTTCTCCAAGGCCTATGCGATGACCGGATGGCGCGTGGGGTACATCGTCGGGCCAGGCGAGTTGATCGAGCCGATGCGCAAGGTCCATCAGTACCTCATCATGTCCGCTCCTACCGCCTCGCAGTGGGCCGCGTTGAAGGCGCTGGAGGTAGGTGAGCAGTTCGTCGAGGAGATGCGCGCGGAGTACGACCGGCGGCGGAAGCTCATCGTCACGGGGCTGAATTCGCTGGGACTGGATTGCGTGGAGCCTCAGGGGGCGTTCTATGCCTTCCCCTGCATCACCCGGGCGGGCATGGATGACAACACCTTCGCCGAGAAATTGCTGGAAGAGGAACACGTCGCCGTGGTGCCGGGGAGCGCCTTCGGCACTTCGGGCGCGGGGTATGTCCGTATGTCTTATGCCACGGCTTACGAAAAGATCGAGATCGCGTTAGAGCGTCTCGCGCGCTTTGCCCAACGGCATGGATAACCGTCGCCGGGGGGAGGCGGACGCGGTCTCCAGGCCCGGTGCCTGATTTGAATTTGAGGCTCATGTCTTACGAAGCCGTTATCGGGTTAGAGGTCCATGCGCAGGTGTACAGCCGGAGCAAGATGTACTGCGCCTGTCCCGTGGTGGCGGATACCGGCGATTTGCCGCCCAACACCTACGTCTGCCCGGTGTGCCTGGCGTTGCCGGGATCTTTGCCGGTGGTGAATCGCCGGGTGCTCGAGCTGGGCATCCAGACGGCTCTGGCGTTGCACTGTACCGTGGCGTCCGAGAGCGTTTTCGCGCGCAAGTCCTACTTCTACCCGGATCTGCCTAAGGGATACCAGATCTCGCAGTACGAGGCGCCGCTGGCCACGGGAGGCTATCTGGAGCTCCAGACCGCCGCCGGGACGCGGCGCATTCACATCAGCCGGGTGCATCTGGAAGAGGACACGGGCAAGTTGACTCACGGCGAGGGGGGGGCGTTGGTGGATTTCAACCGCGCGGGGGTTCCCTTGCTGGAAATCGTCAGCGCGCCCGACTTGCGGACTGTGGAGGAGGTGCGCGCGTATGCGACGACCCTGCGCGCCCTTCTGGTGGCGCTCGGCGTGAATTCTGGCGACATGGAAAAGGGCGCCTTGCGCTTCGAGGCCAATGTCAGCGTGCGGCCGGTCGGCGAGGCCGCTTTGGGGACGCGCACCGAGATCAAGAACCTCAACTCGTTTCGCGCTCTGACCCGCGCCGTCGAGGCGGAGATCCGCCGACAGGTCGCCGTGCGGGAAGCGGGTGGCAGCGTCGAGCAGCAGACGCTGGGATGGGATGAGGCGCGCGGGGCGACCTTCGTCATGCGCGGCAAAGAGTACGCCCACGATTACCGCTACTTCCCTGATCCCGACCTCCCGCCGTTGCGCGTCGCTTCTGCCTGGGTTGCCGAGCTGCAGGCGGCGTTGCCCGAGCTGCCGGCGGATCGAGCGCAGCGCCTGGCCGCGGCGTACGGGGTGCGGCTCGACGCGGCGCGCTTGCTGGCCGAAGCTCCGGAGATCGCGGCTTACTTCGAGGCGGCCGTGAGCGCGGCGGGGGGCAGTGTGGCGCCGCAGGACCTCGCCAACTGGATCACCGGCGAACTCTTCCGCTGGCTCAGGGAGCAGGACCTGCCGTTGGCGCAGTGCCGGGTCACCCCCGCCCGGTTGGTCCGCCTGCAACAGCTGCGGCAGGCGGGGAGCCTCAGCAGTACCGCCGCCAAAACCGTCCTGGAGGTCATGCTCCAGACGGGCGAGGCGCCGGAGGCGGCGAGTGAGCGGCTGGGGTTGTTGCAGCTTTCCGACGAGGCGCTGTTGGAGGCGCTGGTTGAACGGGTCGTCGCGGCGCATCCAGCGCAGGTGGCGCATTATCTTGCCGGCAAATCCACGGTTTTGGGGTGGTTGGTGGGGCAGGTCATGGCGGCCTCCGCGGGGCGCGCCAACCCACAGAAGGCGCGGGAAGTGTTGTTGACGCACCTGGAGCGTTTGCGCTCCACTTCTTGAATCCATATCATGATTGGCAAAGGAGAGTTCACGAAATGGCGACGGAGATGAATCCTTTTGAGATGGCTCAGCAGCAGTTTGATCGGGCCGCTGAGCAAATGGGCCTGGAGCAATCGGTGCGGGACATGTTGCGCTGGCCCATGCGCGAGATGCGGTTCCAGATTCCGGTGCGGATGGACGACGGCCGGATCCAGGTCTTCTTCGGATATCGCGTGATGCACAACGATGCGCGCGGTCCGGCGAAGGGTGGTATTCGCTTCCATCCCAAAGAGACGCTGGACACTGTCCGCGCTCTGGCGACCTGGATGACGTGGAAGACTGCCGTCGCCGATATTCCCCTGGGCGGCGGCAAGGGCGGCGTGGTGGTAGATCCCGCGGCGCTTTCACCTGCCGAGAAGGAGCGCCTGTGCCGTGAGTGGGTGGATGCGGCGTGGAAGGTGCTCGGCCCGCGCACCGATGTTCCTGCTCCCGATGTGGGCACGACGCCGCAGATGATGGTGTGGATGATGGACGAGTATTCCAAGCTGGTGGGGGAGTACACGCCGGGCGTCATCACCGGCAAGCCCGTTCACGCCGGCGGCTCGCTGGGTCGCACGGCCGCGACCGGCTTTGGGGTCGTCGTCACCATCCGTGAGGCGATGAAGCACCTGGGGCTGGATCCCAAGAACACGGTCGCCTCGGTCCAGGGCTTTGGCAACGTGGCGCAGTATGCGGCGATCACGTATATTGAGATGCTGGGTGGCAAGATCGGCGCCGTCTCCTGCTGGGATCGCAATGACAGGGCTTCGTACACCTTCAGCCGCGAGGACGGCATTGATCCTTACTTCCTGCAGAAGATCACCGACGAGTACGGTACGATCAACAAGGAGCTCGCGCGTGAGGCTGGCTACCTGGTGGAAGAGGGCGGTGCCTGGCTCGCCAAGCCCGTGGATGTGTTGATTCCCGCCGCCATCGAGGGCGTCATCACCGGCGAGACGGTGCGGGCCATTCATCCCCGGGTGAAGATCGTGGCCGAAGGCGCCAATGGCCCCACCACTCCCGAAGCTGATGCGGTGCTGAAGGAGCGGGGCATCTTCCTGATCCCGGATTTCCTCGCCAATGCCGGCGGCGTCACCTGCTCTTACTTCGAACAGGTTCAGAACGACATGAACTACTATTGGCCAGAGGAAGAAGTCTTTACCAAGCTGGATCAGAAGATGACCGTGGCTTTCAACGGTGTGCTGGATAAGGCGCTCAAGCATGGCCTGTACATGCGCGATGCCGCCTATCGCGTCGCCGTCAAGCGGGTCGAATGGGCGATGCGCCTGCGCGGGTGGGTCTAGCCTCGCGCCGAAGCGCCGTGACATCAAAAAGCCCCCTGCTCTCCGCAGGGGGCTTTGATTTTGTCGGTCATGCCGGGGTCATGCCCCAGCGGCCCTGGCCCCGTGAGGGTGAGCATGCCTGGCGCCGGGCCCCTCACGCTGGACCGCTGGTGAGTTGCCGTCTGCAGCGGCGTTGGCTGGGGGCAGCGCGCCAGGTCAGTAGCGCAGCAGCGCTCCGATGTGGGCTTCGCCCATCATCCCGTTTTCGACGACTTCGACGGTCCCGCCCTTCTCCACGACGCGCGAGACGACAGCTTCGGCGGCGTCGGGGATCTCCTCGAAAGCGCCGTCGCAGAAGGGGCAGGTCTCCAGTTCTTGCGCGGTGAGATAGCCGCAGCTGCGGCAGCGATAGCCGGGTTTGTGGAAGTCGCGCTCGATCGCCAGGACCTGCACGCGCCCTTCATTTGCGGCGCTCAGGGTCTCCCCCAACCGGATCACGCCGTTGGAGCCTTTGGCCGCCGCCGTGATGATCGTCTCGACCATGGTTTTCTTGCGTTGTTCGCTCAGCTGCTGCAGGATGGCGAAGGAATGGTCGCGGATCTCGTTCTCGTTGGCTTCCATGTCGGCCACAAAGGCGCCGGCGACGATGGCCTGGAGTTGTGCAGGCAGATGTTCCTGGAATTGGGCCACCGTGTGTTCGGCGCCGGCAAGCAGCAAGCGCCGCGGCCGATGGCGTTGGCAGAAAGCGGTGAGGGCGTTGGCGGTTTCGCGGAGGTTGCGTTGGATCACCTCGGCTTCCTTGCGGCCGGCATCCGCTGCACCGCCGTGCATCCCGATCACGGAAGAGCCGCGCCCCTTGCGCAAGCCGCGCACCTCCTCCCCGAGATAGCCTTCTTGATCCACGACGGCACCCATTTGGAAGAGGAAGAAACGCCCGCCCTGGCGGTCCACCAGTGCCACGGCGTGCCGTCCGTAAATGCCATCCAGCTCGACGAGGGGAGAGATGTACAGTTTTTGAGCGACGGTAACGCCAGAGCGCACGGGCAAAGCGAGGGTCAGCGCGTGCCACAGCCCTTCTGCCTGTCGGGAGAACATCACCAGGCCCCGACCTGACCAATCGTATTCCAGGTCCACATAGCGCCGGACGGCCTCGATGTCCGCCGCGTCTGCCTGTCCCTCGACGCTCTTCAGCATCTCGCGCAGGATGAGCCGATATTCTTCCGCTGTGTGTTGCTTGGGATCCACATCCAGGTAGACACTGAGAACAGGTCCAGAGGCCTCGATGGTAGCCAAATCTCGCAGCAAACTCTCGTCGAACATAGTCATACCCCTTTCTTCGAGATGAATGATGGTGTGCTCGTTGCCGGGCACGTTAATGGTAAAGTCCTGCGTGCAATTTTGTAGCCGTCACCTCCCATGAAAATAGAAATCCGTGAGCAGTGAGTAGTCGCAATTTCTGCATTTTGCGGTTTGCGGCCTTTGGATAACGTTCGCCTGTAACAAGCGACTGCGGGCTTCCTTAATTCAGGTCGCCCGCAGTCTTCTCCCTTTGTTTGTGGACATCGTTACGCACCCCTCGCATAACCCCACCTTCCCTTTTATCCTGGTCACTTTCATTGTAATCAGTTTTATGACGCTTGTCAAGCTGGTTGCCTCTCGGCCCATCCGTGATAGACTATCTTCCGGTGGAGCAAGGAGGGCTATGACGCAAGCACTCTATCGCAAATGGCGTCCTCAGACGTTCGAGGATTTGATCGGGCAGGAGCACGTAGTGCGGACCCTGCAGAACGCGCTGCGCCTGGGCCATCTTCATCACGCCTACCTGTTCGCCGGCCCGCGCGGCACCGGCAAGACGACGACGGCGCGCTTGCTGGCCAAAGCGGTGAATTGTCTGGCCCCCCTGGAGCAACGTCCCTGTGATCAGTGCGAGATTTGTCGGGCGGTGACTGCCGGCAACCTGCTTGACCTGGTGGAGATTGATGCGGCCTCGAACACGGGGGTGGATAATGTCCGGGAACTGCTGGAACGGGTGAACTTCCAGCCGGCGCAGGCGCGCTACAAAGTGTATGTCATTGATGAAGTGCACATGCTTTCCACGTCGGCATTCAATGCGCTGCTCAAGACGTTGGAGGAGCCGCCCCCTCACGTGATCTTCATCCTGGCGACCACCGAAGTCCACAAAATCCCCGCGACGGTGCTCTCGCGCTGCCAGCGATTTGAGTTCCGCCGCATCCCCACGGAGCTGCTCGTGGCGCGGTTACGGCAGATCGTTGACGCTGAGGGCTTCGAGGCCGAACCAGAGGCGTTGGAGCTGATCGCCCGCACGGCGACCGGCAGCGTTCGCGACGCGATCAGCCTGCTCGATCAGCTATCCGGCAGCGGTGTGATTACGGCTGAGCAAGTGCGGTTGATTTTGGGCGCTGAGCGGCGCGAGGTGATCCAGGCCCTGGCACGCGCCTGGTTGTCCGGTCAATCGGCGGAGGCGTTGGAGGTGCTCAACCGCGCCGTAGATGGCGGGGCGGATCCTCGCCAACTGGCGCGCCAGCTGGCCGAGTTCATGCGGGGCTTGTTGTTGGTGCGGATGGGTGCCGGAGAGCTGTGGACGGAACCCACCGCCGAGGAACGCTCTCAGTTCCAGGAGTTGGCGCGTCAGGCGGATCCTGAGCGGCTGGTGACCGCGGCGCGGCGTTTCAGCGAGGTTGCTGCCGAGCGGGGGGCGGGATGGCAGCCGCAATTGCCTCTGGAACTCGTCTTTGTGGAAGCTGCGCTGACGCCGTCACCCTCGCCGTCACCGGCGCCCGCCCGCGAGGCGCCAAGAACGACTTCGCCGGCGCCTGTTGCCTCATCCCCGGCCCCCCAATCTCAGGCAGCGCGTCCTCAGCCAGCGCAGCCGACGCCGTCCCCGGTGGCGTCTGAAGCGCCCATGCACGGCGCTGCGCCGTCACTGTCGGCGCCTGCGGCGGGGACGCCGGGCTCCGTGGAGGACGTAGCGGCCCGCTGGAACGAGATCAAGACGCACATGCGGACGGTAGACCTCTCCCTTTCGGCCTTGTTGAGCGACGCTCGCCCGCTGGGATGGGACGAGAGCGGTCTGTTAGTGTTGGGATTCAAGCACGGTTTTCATCGCGGCAAGGCCAACACGCCCGAAAATCGCGCGCGGATCGAGCAATTGCTCGAAAAATTGTTAGGATTCTCACTGCAGGTGCGCTGCGAGCTGGAGAAAGACTGGACGGCGCCGTCAGTATCGCCGCCGGTAGCTCCCGTTGTCCCTCCGCCGCCGGCAGATCCCCTGGCAGACGATGAGCTCATCCAACGCGCGCAACGGGACCTTGGCGCCGCCCCCAAGATCGTGGAGCTTTGATGAAATCGGGAGCGGTGAGTTGCGAGTTGGGAGTTGGGAGTTGGGAGTTGCGAGTTGGGAGTTGCGAGTTGGGAGTTGGGAGTTGCGAGTTGGGAGTTGCGAGTTGCGAGTTGGGAGTTGCGAATTGGGAGTTGTGAGTTGGGAGTTGCGAGTTGCGAGTTGGGAGTTGCGAGTTGGGAGTTGGGAGTTGCGAGTTCTGCTTCCTACTTCCTATTCCCTTCTCACTGATTTCTATCTTAAAGGAGGATTACAGGAATGTCACGACGAGGTGGTGGAATGCGGTTGGACCCTGGCAACTTGATGCGCCAGGTGCAGCAGATGCAACAGGAAGTGGAACGCATTCAGACTGAGGTGGAGCAGCAGGTCGTCACGGCCAGCGCGGGCGGCGGCGCGGTGGAAGTCGCCATCACCGGCGCGCTGGAGGTGCAGAGCATCACCCTCCAACCGGAGGCGGTGGATCCCGAAGATGTCGAGATGCTGCAGGACTTGATCCTGGCCGCCGTGAACGAGGCGATCCAGAAGGCGCGCGCGCTGATGGCGGAGCGCATGTCAGCCGTGACCGGGGGGATGGGCCTTCCGGGCCTGTAATCCATGACGCAGGGTGCGGTTCCCCCGTCTGTCACGCAGCTGCTTGAGACCTTCTCGGAACTGCCCGGCATTGGACCCAAGACGGCCTCGCGGCTGGCCTTCTACCTCTTGCGCGGGCGGTCTGAACTGGCTCTGCGCCTTGCGGATGCCCTGCACAACCTGGTGGAAAAGACCCGTTTCTGCTCGCAGTGCTTCAACGTGACTGAGCAAGACCCCTGTCCCATTTGCGCCGATCCCGCCCGCGATCACGGGCTTCTCTGTGTGGTCGAAGAGCCGCTGGACCTGCTGGCGCTCGAACGGACCGAGCAATACCGGGGCGTGTTCCATGTCCTCAATGGCGCCCTCTCGCCGATGGAGGGCATCTTCGCCGAGGATCTGCGCATCAAAGAGCTGGAACTCCGCTTGCAGCAGGGGCAGATCCGCGAGGTGATCCTGGCGACAAATCCCACCAGCGAGGGCGATTACACTGCCGCTTATCTGCTCGGACGTCTGAAGGGACTGCCGGTGCGCATCACCCGCCTGGGGCGGGGGCTGCCCGTCGGCGGCGACCTGGAATACGCCGACGCGGTGACGCTGACCCGCGCCCTCGAATCCCGGCAGGAGCTCTGACGTGACCGAGTGGCGTCTCGAGGGTCGCCTGGGCCAGGCCCTGGGCATCATTTTCACGGCGGCGTTGATCCTGGCCGTCATTGCCATGTTGGGATTGGCGCTGGTCAATCCCATCTCCATCCTCACCTTCGTGTTGGGACTTGGAGCGCTCGCGGCGCTGGTGGGCGCGGGATTCCTCGCCTACTGGACATGGGGCCTCAGCCACGCCGGCTACACCCTGGACCGGAATGCCATCGTCATCCAATGGGGCGCGTATGAGCGGCAAGTGCCCCTCGCCGCCATCCAAGGGGTGTTTCCTGCCTCGGAGGTGACGGGCATGCGCTTACGCCGCGTGCTGCGCTGGCCCGGCCTGTGGGTGGGAGTGGGCTATGCGCCTGAGCTGGGACCGATCTACTTCTACGCCTCGGCGCCGCCGGAGCGGATGCTCTTCATCCAAACCGCCGACCGCGCTTATGCGATCTCGCCCGTTGACCGGGAGGGTTTCCTTACCGCGTTGAGCGAGCGGCGTGAGATGGGGCCCACGCAGGAAGTGCAGGAGTCGGAGCAGCATCCCGCCTTCTTCGATTGGCCGGCCTGGCGCGATTCCATGATCTGGGGGCTGTTGGGCAGCAGCGTGTTGCTGTGGGTGCTGTTGCTGGCGTTGCTCACGTGGCGCTTCCCCGCGCTACCCCCGCAGATCGTCTTGCAGACGGATGCGCAGGGCGCGCCGCTTCTCATTGCCGAAGCCAATCGCATCTTCTACCTGGCGCTGCTGGGAGCGATTTTCCTGGTGCTGAATGGCGGCGTCGGCGTGATCTTCTACCACCGGGAGCGAATGCTCACCCGCATTCTGTGGCTGGGGCTCCTGCTGCTGGAAGTCAGCGTCTGGATTGCGGCGTTGAGTATTCTTTTCGGCGCCTCGTGAGGGGATGTCTTCGATAACGTTTAGGAAACAAGCATGATACGCCTGGCTGCATTTGATTTGGATGGGACGGTGATGGGGGCCGATCGGAGCATTGCGCCTCGGGTGCGCGCGGCATTGGCTGCGGCGCAGGCGCGCGGCGTGCTGGTGACGCTGGCGACGGGACGGATGTTCCCCTCGGTGCTGCCGTATGCGCTCGACCTGAACCTGGACGCGCCCCTCCTGGCCTGTCAGGGCGGCTGGATCCAATGGACCCACGCGCTGACGCCGTTGCTTCGCATCCCCTTGCCCGTGGACATCGCCCGCGAGGCGATCGCACTGGCGGAACAGCACGACTGGCACACGGTACTCTATGCCGATGGGGAGATCTTCCTGCGCGAGTTGCGGGAGCTCCCCTCCTTCTACGAGGCGTTATTGGGCCTGGAGAAGGCGCTGATCCCCGATTGGGAGGCCGTCCTGACGCAGCACACGCCTGACAAGGTGCTGTTTGTGGCGCAGGCGGAAGAGATCCCCGCGATAGGGGATTTGTTGCGGGCCACATTCAACGGACGCGCGCAGATCTTCCGCTCGCACGATCGCTTCATTGAAGTGGTGCCTCAGGGGGTGGACAAGGGCGCGGGGCTGGCCTGGCTCGCCGCGCACCTGGGCATTCCCCGCGAAGAAGTGCTGGCGGTCGGCGACCACGAAAACGACATCCCCATGGTTCAATGGGCGGGAGTCGGCGTGGCGATGGGCAACGCGACCCCCGCCTTACAGGCGGTCGCTGATTGGATCGCCCCTCCTGTGGCAGAGGATGGCGTGGCGGCGGCCCTGGAGCGTTTCGTCTTGGAGACGGCGGCGTGAGCGCGCCTTGCCTGCCGATCCAGCAGCCGGGCGCCATCGCGCAGGCGGTGACGGAATTGCGCGCGGGCAGGCTTGTCGTGGTCCCCACCGACACCGTCTATGGCGTGGCCGTCATCCCTGAGGCATTGGACGCGATGGTGCGCACCCTCTATCGCCCCCGTCAGACTGCGCCGTGGCTCGCCTTGCCGCTGCTGTTGGATTCTGCCGCCGAGGCGGCACGCCTGGCCCGCCTCACTCCCAGCGCCGAGCGCCTGATGCGGGCTTTCTGGCCCGGCGTCGTGACGGTGATTCTGCCCGCAGCGTCGGACTTCCCCTTCCCCCTGCAATCGCCCCGCATCGCCTTGCGGGTTCCCGGCTCCGAACCGCTGCGGCGCCTGCTCAGGGCGATGGGCGGATATTTGATTGTGGGACGCGCGGCGCGTTCTGGCTTCCCCTCGTGCATCACCGCAGCGGAGGCGGTGGGGCAGTTGGGCGAGCTGGTGTCGCTCATCCTCGATGGCGGCCCGTCGCCCTACGGGGTGATTTCGACGGTGGTGGATTGTGTGGCGACGCCGCCGGCGGTCGTGCAGCGCGGCGCGATCCCCGAAGAACGGATTCTGGCGGCCCTTTCTTCCACGGCGCAGGAGTCGTGTCGCTGAACGTGGAGCGCAAGTCATTCTCCCGTTGGCTGACGTGGGGAGCGCTGCTGTTGGCGCTGGGGTTGGGCGCGGGGTTGCGCTTCTATCGCCTCGACGCGCAATCCCTCTGGAGCGACGAGGGCAATACGGCCCGCCTCGTCGAACGCTCCCTGCGGCTCATCATCGAGGGCGCGGCGGGCGACATTCATCCCCCTGGCTATTATCTGCTCCTCGCCGGTTGGCGCGCCTTAACGGGCGACTCGGAGCTGGCGCTGCGAAGTTTCTCGGCCCTGTGTGGCGTGCTCACCGTGGCCGCTGCCGCCGCGTTGGGACGGCGCGCCGGCGGACGGGCGGTAGCCGTGGGCGCGGCCTTCTTTGTGGCGGCACATCCGCTGGCGGTCTACTACGGACAGGAAGCCCGCATGTACGCGCTGCTGGCGCTCGCCGGGGCGTTGACGTTACTGGCAGCGCTGGCCTTCTTCCCTGATCGGCCCAAACCTGTGGGCGCGAAGTCGGCGCTGACGTTAGCGGCGTGCATCCTCCTGGGCCTCTACACGCAATACATCTACGCGCTGTTCTTGCTGGGCGTGGAGCTCGCCTTTGGGCTGGCATGGCTCATGGAACGGCCGTGGAACTGGCGCAAGGCCGGCTGGTGGATCGCTGCCCATCTCCTGAGCGCGCTCGCCTTTTTGCCCTGGCTGCGTCCGGCGCTCAAAGTGGCCTCATGGAGTCCGCCGGACCTCAACTCCGGCCCGGCATGGCGCGAGATGATCCACACACTGCTGGCGGGCGTCACGCTGCCCGCGGATGCCGGGCGTCTGGCGCTCGTCAGCGCCGGACTGCTGCTGGCGTTGCTTGCCGTTCGCCGTCCGCCGCTGCGTTTTGCGACGCTGGCGGCGTTCTTCACGGCCCTGTTGCCCCTCACGCTGATCGCCGCGCTGGGCATTTATCGTCCCGCTTACCTCAAATTCCTCACCCTCTCGGTGGCGCCGCTGGGGGTGCTGCTGGCGTTGCCGTTGCGTGGGCCGCAACGGAGCGAGGGGGGGCCGCGTGGCCTGATGCGGCCTTCGCAGCGGGTGGCGCTGGTGTTATGGCTGGCGTTCGCCCCGGTGTGGGGCGTCTCGTTGCGCAATCTCTACACCAATCCCGCCTATGCGCGGGCCGATTATCGGGGCATCGCGGCGCGGATTGTGGCGGAAGGGGGCGCGGAGGCGACGGTGCTGCTGAGCGCGCCCAATCAGTGGGAGGTGTTCACCTATTACTTCCATGGGCCGCACGTGCTGCCCGCGCCCTATCATCCCACGGAGGAAGCGGCGACGGCGTGGGTGGAGGGGGTGCTCGCGCCAGCGCCGCCCCGGCTGTTCGTGCTCTACTGGGGCGATGTGGAATCCGATCCGCATCATCGCATCGAGCGCCTGCTGGCGCAGCGCGCCTACAAAGCGCGCGACACGTGGATTGGCGATGTCCGGCTGGCGGAATACGGGTTGGGGCCGCTGGATGAGGTGCCGCGGACGCGGCTCGATGTGGGGGTGGGGGAATGGGCGCTTCTGGAGGGCGTGTCGCTGCCGGTGACGGTGTGTGCTCCCGGCGACATTGTGCCGGTGACGTTGTTTTGGCGGGCGCTTGCCGCGCCGCCTGAGCGGGTGAAGGTCTTCATCCACCTCATGGCCGCCGATGGGACGTTGGCGGCGCAGAACGACGCCGAACCGGGACAGGGCTTCCTTCCCACCGTAGACTGGACTGTGGGCGAGGCGCTCGTTGATCGGTACGGCGTGTGGCTGCCGCCGACCCTGCCGCCGGGGACCTATACGCTGCAGGCGGGGATGTACCGCTTTTCTGGGGAGCGGTTGCCGGTGGCCTCGGACGGCGATGTGGTCGTTTTGGGTGCGCTCACGGTCCAACCGTGAAAGAATCGAGCGGCGATGCGCCGGCTGGGGATAGAATCCCCGGCCGTATGAATGCTGGCGCACACCTTGCAAGCAAGAGAATGTGAGTCGTGAGCAGGGATTGCAGCTACTCTCTACTCACGGCTCACTATTTTTGAAGAAGGCAAGGCGCGGGATGAATCACTGGAGCGGGTGGCGCAAGTCGTCGCGTCCGCGCGCTTCCGGCTATATGAAGCCATCGGCGGCGTGACCTATGTGGGTTTCAAT
>JAAZNO010000107.1 GCA_012798275.1 Chloroflexota bacterium | reverse complement strand
GCCGGCCCGGCCCCCTGGCACTGTCCTCTGATCTGAAAACTGAGGTATGATGAACCAATCCGCAGCTCCACTGCTTCAGATGCGCGACATTACCAAACGGTTCCCCGGCGTGCTGGCGAACGATCACGTCAGCCTGGAGCTCTATCCGGGCGAAGTCTTAGCGCTGTTGGGTGAAAATGGCGCCGGCAAAAGTACCTTGATGAACGTCCTGGTAGGGCTGTATCGGCCCGACGAAGGCGAAATCGTGGTCCGTGGCCGAAAAGTGGAAATTCACTCCCCCCGCGATGCGGCTGCCCTCGGGATCGGGATGGTCCACCAAAATTTTATGCTGGTGGAGACCATGACCGTGGCCGAAAATATCATTTTGGGGATGCCCGACCTGCCCTTCAAACCCGACATGGAAGCGATCACCGCGCGCATCCGTGAACTTTCGGCCCGCTACAACCTGGAAGTAGACCCGGCGGCTTATATCTGGCAGTTAAGCGTCGGCGAGCAGCAGCGGGTGGAGATCTTGAAGCTGATTTACCGGGGCGCTGAGATTCTGATCCTGGACGAGCCGACGGCGGTGCTGACGCCGCAGGAGGCCGAAGAGTTGAGGCGCGTCATCCAGCTGATGACCGCCGAGGGCAAAGCGGCCATTTTTATCACCCACAAAATGGAGGAGGTGATGGCTTTCTCGCAGCGGGTGATGGTTCTGGCCCGCGGGCGGGTGGTCGCCGAAAAGCGCACGGCGGAAACCAGTCCCCAGGAATTGGCGCAATTGATGGTCGGCCGTGAGGTCCTCTTCCGCTTGGAAAAGCGCGCGTGTCAGCCGGGCGCGGTGGTGCTGGAGGTGCGCGATCTGACGGCGGAAAATGACAAAGGGTTGCCGGCCCTGCGCGGCATCACGTTGCAGATTCACGCCGGCGAGATCCTGGGCATTGCCGGGGTGGCCGGCAATGGTCAGCGCGAGCTGGCCGAGGCGATCACGGGACTGCGCAAGGCGACGGGGGGATCCGTCCATATCGGGCCGCACGACGTGACCAATCAACCGCCCCTGCGGGCCATTCAGGCCGGCGTGAGCCACATTCCCGAAGATCGGATGGGGATGGGCGCGGTCGGCAACATGGCCGTCGCCGATAATTTGGCGATGAAAGGGTACCGGCAATCTCCTTTGGGGACCGGTGGCGTGTTGCGTTACCCGCGCATCCTGGAATTTGCCCGCCGGATGATTGAGACCTTTCGCATCGCCACCCCCAGTCCGCAGACGCGGGTCAAATTCCTCTCCGGCGGCAACCTTCAAAAGACCATCCTGGCCCGCGAGATCACGGCCTGCGGGGGACTGCTGGTCGCGGTCCACCCCACTCGCGGCCTGGACGTCGGCGCTACCGAGGCCGTCCGCAAGCTGCTCTTGGAGCAGCGGGATCAGGGCGCCGCCGTCCTGCTCATCTCTGAGGATTTGGAAGAGCTACTGGCCATCTCCGACCGGATCGCGGTGATGTTTGAAGGGCAAATCATGGGGATCGTACCGGCAGAACAGGCCACGGTGGAGGCGCTGGGCTTGATGATGGCCGGGGTAAGGAGCTGAGCATGCGCATCGTCTTTGAGAAACGCCAAACCATTTCCAACACGGCCGTCGTGCTGGTGCCGGTGGCCTCCTTCATCATTTCGCTGTTTTTGGGCGGCATCATTCTGCTGGCGTCGGGGGTCAACCCCTTCGTCACTTATGCTGCGATGGCGCGCGGCGCGTTTGGTTCCTGGCAGGTCTTCACCGAAACACTCGTCAAAGCCATCCCCTTGATGCTGACCGGGTTGGGGGTCTCCATTGCCTTTCGGATGCAGTTCTGGAACATCGGTGCGGAAGGACAACTGACGCTCGGCGGCGTGGCGGCGGCCTGGGTCGCGCTTTTCTGGTCGGGCTTCCTCCCTGACTGGGCCTTGCTGCCTGTTGTCCTCCTGGTGGGCATGGCGGCGGGTGCGCTGTTGGCGGGCGTCCCCGCCGCGCTCAAGGCCTATCTGAAAGTGGATGAGACCCTGACCACGCTGATGCTCAACTACGTCGCTATCCTTTTCTCGCAAAGCCTCTATTACGGCGCCTGGCGCGACCCCCAAGGCTACGGCTTCCCCGGCACGGCGCTCTTTCCGACGGCTGCCTGGCTGCCCCGGATCGCCGGGCGGGCGCACCTGGGGCTGGCCTTCGCGCTCATCGCCGCCGCGCTGCTCTGGTTCATCCTCAAGTACACCCGCTGGGGCTTTGAACTGCGGATTATCGGCGAGAACAAGACCGCCTCGCGCTACCTGGGGATCAACATCGGGCGCAACATCGTCCTGGCGTTGCTGCTCTCTGGCGCGCTGAGTGGGCTGGCCGGCGCCTGTGAGGTGACCGGCATCGCCCGGCGGCTCCAGCAGGGACTTTCCATCGGCTACGGCTACACCGCCATCATCGTCGCCTGGATGGCGCAGCTGAACCCGTGGGCGGTCATCTTCGTGGCGCTCTTGATGGCGGCGCTGCTGGTCGGCGGCGATCAGGTGCAGATGATGATGGGCCTGCCGGCCGCGATGAGCCTCGTGCTCCAGGGGCTGTTGCTCTTCCCGATGTTGGCCGGCGCCCTGTTCACCGAATACCGGCTGCGGATCGTCCGTTCTACCCCGCAGCTCCAGGAGGCCCGGCAATGATCGAACTGCTGACTTCCATTCTGGCGATTACCCTGCGCGCCGGTACGTCACTGATTTACGCCACGGTGGGTGAAATCTACACCGAGCGCTCGGGGATCCTCAACCTGGGGCTGGAGGGGATGATGTTGATGGGCGCGGTGACCGCGTTCGCCGTGGCTTACCATACCGGCAGCCTCGTGCTGGCGCTGGTGGTCGCCTTGCTCGTCGGCGCCGCCATGGCCACGATTCACGCCTTCCTCACCGTGACCATGCGCGCCAATCAAGTCGTCAGTGGGCTGAGCCTCACGCTCTTCGGCTCCGGGCTGGCCAGCTTCCTGGGTCAGCGGCTCGGTCCCGGCGGGCAGCAGTTGATGGGCCTGATCGGCCCCAAATTCACGCAGCTGGAAATCCCCGTGCTCAGCCGGATCCCGGTGCTCGGCGCGTTGTTCGACCAGGATATTTTGACTTACCTGGTCTACGCGCTGGTCCCGCTGGCCTGGTTTTACCTGTACCAGACCCGTCCCGGCCTGAACTTGCGCGCGGTGGGTGAAAATCCGCAGACGGCGGACGCGATGGGGATCAACGTGACGCGGGTTCGCTATCTCTACACCATCTGCGGGGGGATGCTGGTTAGCCTGGGAGGGGCGCATCTCTCGTTGGCTTACACCCCCGGCTGGGCCGAGAACATCACTGGCGGGCGCGGCTGGATTGTGATCGCGCTCGTCATTTTCGCCATGTGGAACCCGGCGCGGGCCGTGCTCGGCGCGGTGCTTTTCGGCGGGATCAACGCTGTCCAATTCCGGCTCCAGGCCGCCGGGACGCATATTTCGGCTGCCTTCTTGAACATGCTGCCTTACCTGGCCACCATCGTCGTCTTGATCGTGATGACCTGGTGGGAGGCACTGAGCAAGCGCATCGGCGCGCCGGCCGCGCTGGGCAAAGGCTACATGCGCGAAGAGAAATGAGCGCGGGGGCGCTGGCCGGCCGCACGGCGGCAAAACATCAAACCGTTTGTTGAGATGCGCTTTTCCGCCGATTCGCTTTTTTGCTGACTTGCCTGGTGCTGGCGCGCACCATTCAAAAAGAAAATGTGCGGTAACTGTTCTGCCTGGCGCCAGGCCGCTAGACGGCGATGGATGAACCTTGGTGAGCTGTAGCTTTTGCCCCACCCCCTGTCCCCTCCCCAACGGCGCCTGCGCCGTTGGGGAGGGGAGAAAAAATAACGGGGTTTTGCAGGCGGGCTACGCCCGCCTGCAAAACCCTACAAAAGAAAGTTCCCCTTCCCCCCGCGTGCGCGGGGGGAAGGGGCAGGGAATAGGGGGTAAAAGATTGTGCGTATAGCCAAATTTGATTCTTAGCCTTCAGCATTCCGAGGCGGGCGGCCTGAGAGCGGCCTGAAGTTCGCACGCTACATTTGCCGCGCAAGTGATTTTGAAATTCGCCGATTCGTTGATTCGCTGATTTTCTGAGAAGAAGCTCCGAAAATCAGCAGCCCCTGGCTTTCCCAGCCGTCTTCAGCAGACGTCACGGCGCGCATTGCAGCTGCTGCACGTCGCGGTAGCTTCCCGCATCGCGCAGCGTCACGCCCAGATAGGGGGTCGGATCCACAAGATTCGCCTCGAATGAGGCGGGGAAGCGTCCCCCCGGCGCCGGGCGGACGACG
>JAAZNO010000649.1 GCA_012798275.1 Chloroflexota bacterium | reverse complement strand
GAGCCGCAGCACCTGGCCGACGTAAATGAGCTCGGGGTTGGCAAGGCCGTTCTGCGCTGCGAGCGCCGCCGCGGTAGTTCCGAAGCGCGCGGCGATGCCGCTCAGCGTGTCGCCGGGGCGGACGGTGTAGGTTTCCGCCGCGGCCGCCGGGGCGCCGGGCGCGGTCGCGCCGCCGGGGATGACGAGCTGCTGGCCGGCGTAGATCAGATTGGCGCTGGTGAGATGGTTCGCCTGGACCAGCGCCCAGGACGTCACGCCGTAGCGCAGCGCAATGGCGCTCAGCGTCTCCCCCGGCTGGACGGTGTACAGCTTCCCCGTGGAGGCGACCGGTTGCGCAGGGGCGGGCGCCTCGCTGCCGGCGGTGGGGATCACCAACTGCTGCCCCACATAGACGAGGTCGTTGGAAAGCCCGTTCGCCGCTTTGATGGCGGATACCGTCACGCCGTAGCGCAGGGAAATGCGGAACAGGTTTTCTCCCGGCTGGACCACATGGATCGTCTGGGTTTGCGCTGGGGGTGCGGCGGCGACGGGCGACGCGACCAGCAGTCCCACCATGGCGCCCAGCAGGAGCCATCCTATCCAACGTTTCATCATGCCGCCCCCCATTACCCGTCTCCCATTACCCATGACTCATCGCGGGACGAACCGACCGCTGCCCTCTGCGCCCAGGAAGACGCCGTCGCGTACCAGCACTTCGCCACGCCGAATCGTGGCCACGACGTGCCCTTTGACTGCCAGTCCCTCGTAGGGGGTGTAACCGGCGCCGCTGTGCAGCGTCTCCGCGCTGAGGAAGCCCGTATACGCCGGATCGTAGAGCACGAGGTCAGCGTCGGAACCGGGGAGCAGCGCGCCCTTGCGAGGCCAGAGGTCGTAGATCCGCGCGGGATTGGCGGCGAGCAGACGGGCGACATCGGGCCACTCCAGATAGCCGCCGCCGATGCCGTAGGTCACCGTAAGCGGCAGGAGCGTCTCGAGCCCGGGCAGGCCGCCCGGCGTCTGGGTGAAATCATCTACGGCGAGTTTCTGCTCGCGGGTGTAGGCGCAGTGATCCGTCATCAGCATGTCCACTGCCCCCCCGGCGACCATTTTCCAGAGCGCTTCCGGCTCGCCGGGGGCACGCAAGGGTGGCTGGAGGATGTAGCGCCACGGCTCGCTGCCCTCGTACACGCGGTCGTCCAGGATGAGATATTGTGGCGCCGTTTCACAGAAGGCGGCCTGTCCCGCGTCGCGCGCCTGCGCCACCAGGGCGGAGGTGCGGGCGCTGGAGTTGTGAGCGATCACTACCGGCGCGTTGACCTCGCGGGCGAGGAAGAGCACCCGCGCGGCGGCTTCCTGTTCCGCCAGCGCGGGGCGCGCCAGGGCGTGATAGCGCCAGCCGCGCTCGTCGGCGGCGATGAGCGCCTCCGTCTGTGCGGTGACCAGGGCGTCGTTTTCGCAATGGACGAGTGTCATCAGCCCGTAGCGTCCCGCCGCTTCGAGCAGGCGCAACAGCGTAGCGTCATCGGCGTAATAGTTGGGGCGATAGGTGGTGTAGAGTTTGATGCTGCGGGTTCCCAGCTCCTCCAACAGCCCCAGCTCGTCCTCCTGTCCCGGCGGCAGATCGGTGACCATCACATGGAAGGCGTAATCAATCACCGAGGGGGCGGCCTCGCGCAACCGTTGTTCCACGGCCTGGGGGAGCGTCTGCCCCTTGAATTGCGTGGCGAAGTCAATCACCGTCGTCACGCCGCCGAAGGCCGCCGCGCGGCTCTCGACAAACCAGCTGTCGGGCGTCTTGTAGATGCCGGTATCGAGCTCGATGTGAGCATGGGGATCAATCACGCCGGGGAGGACGAGCCATCCCGTCGCGTCTATGACTTCGCCCTCGTCGGCGCAGACTGCCGTCAAATCCCTCCCGATGGCGCGGATGGTCTCGCCTGTAATCAGCACATCCGCCTCGAGCATCGTTTCCGGGGTGACGACCGTCCCGCCGTGAATCAACAGCGTCCGTTCAGCGTTCATCTGCGACTCCTTTTGGAAGGGATGTTTCTTTATAATTGTACTCGATTTTGCGATTTGGGGAAGAGCGCGGCGGCCGGCCGGGCAGGGGGCGCCAATGGTGCCTGCTGGTTGGCCGTGGTGCTCGCGCGGCGAGGCCTCGAATATTTCATGTTTGTATTGACATTGCAAAGAATCTATCATATACTGTGATAGTATCGTTCACTTCAGCTACTGATCCGAGCCATCCAGGTCATTTTCCAGGCGGGTCTTTCGAAGGAGTAGACATGTTTCTGCGGCACACCACCGCAAATTAAAATGTGAGACGCGGGTTGTGAGCCGTGATTACGACAGCTCTTTACTCACGGCTCACTGATCTCTATTTTTAGAGGTGGAGATCACTTACGCATTGAGTTCTCATGCGGGCAGTGAATGAGCAACACGTCGCGTTAACCTTTGACCGGGATTAT
>JAAZNO010000014.1 GCA_012798275.1 Chloroflexota bacterium | reverse complement strand
TTACAATGGTCGCTCGGTCCGAGCTTGTCTTGATTTTGACCAATTGTCAGAGCGGGGTTATAATTTGGGTATGTTGACAGCGGCTTTATTATTTGATCAGCCCACGGATTTCTCTCTTCCTGGGGATACGACGGGTGACACTGCATTCGAGGCTCTGGGGGCCGGGCAGCATCTCCTCGCTCTGGGAGATGCCAATGCGCTGCTCGCCTCGCAGGTGGCGTTGATCCGGCTGGGGTTGCGTCGCAGCGGGAAAATGCGCCTGCTGATCCTCACGCCCGATAGCACGGTATTGCACGCGGCGCTTCAACAGGAAGGCATCGCCTGGACGACCTTCGAAGACGCGGGCGAGTGGCAAGTGTATAATCCTACCGCCTTCCAGGATGCGCAGGGCCTTCCAGATTGGGAGGCTCTGGAGACCACCCTGTTTGAGATGGAGCGCGCGTGTGACCCGCCCGGCTGTGCTCTGTTTGTCATCCTGGAAACAGCGGCGCTGTCGCCGCACTGCGCCACGCCTTCCGCGCTGTTGGATCTGGAATTCCGCATTGCGGACTGGGTCAAGTCATTGCCGGCAGTGTTCCTGTGCTGCTACGATCAACGTTTGTTCACGGCGCAGGAGCTGTTGGCCGTGCTGGATCAACATCCCATCGTGATGCTCGGCGCGAGCTGGTATCCCAACACGCGCTGCATCGCCATGGACCCGCAGCTGAGCACTCGCGTGTTGGAACGGCGCTTGCAGGAGCTGACCGCGAGCGAAGCGAATGTGCGTGTGGGCGGGGGCGCGCCGCTGACGGGGGAAGTGACGGCGCGTCCTATGAACGCCATGTTGTGTGTCTGTTCCCCCGATCACCGCGTCGAGTACGCCAACCCCTTGCTGTGCGCCTACTTGGGCTTTGACCCCGTAGGACATTCGTGTTTGCAGGTGCTGCGTGAGTTGGGATATCCCTCCCCCGGCGGCGTGCCGCAGTCGGTCTATGAGTCCGAGACGGTGCATTGGGAGGCCTTCAGCCTGCGCGATCAACGCTGGTATTACGTGATTTCTGTCCCCTTGCAGCGGGCCGACGGGCAGGTCGCCCGGCAGTTGATCCTGTATGACATCACCGACAGGCGCATGAGCGAGGTGGATTACGAAAGTCTCGTGAGCACGCTGCATCGTCGCAATTTGCAATTGCAGACTGCCGCGCGTGTCTCGCGGTCGCTCGCGCGGATTCTGGATCCTCAACAGCTGATGCACCGTACGGTGGAGCTGGTCCGCGAGAGCTTCGACTTCTATTATGTGGGCGTGTTTCTGGTGGATGCGCGAGGGGAAAATGCGGTGCTGCAGGCCGGCACCGGCGAGGCTGGGGAGCGGATGCTGCGCGCCGGTTATCGCCTGCCCTTGAATGGCACTTCGATGGTGAGCTGGGCCATCACGCATGGCGTGTCGCGCATCGCCTGGGACGTCGGACAGGATGAGGTGCACTTCAGCAACCCCTATCTGCCGGAGACGCGCTCGGAGATGGCCCTGCCCTTGATCAGCCGGGGACGTTGCATCGGCGCTCTCACCATTCAGGGCACGGCGGCGGACGCCTTCACCGAAGAGGATCTGCCGGTGTTGCAAACCATCGCGGATCATCTCTCCGGGGCGATCGAGAACGCGCGGCTTTTCGAGGCGGCGCAGAACGAGATCGCGGCGCGCGCCGAGATGGAGGCCGCGCTGCTACGGCGCAATCGCGAGCTGGCGTTGCTCAACCGGGCGGGGCGGGCGCTTATTTCCAACCTCGACCTGGATCAATTCCTGGCGACGGTGCTGGCCGAGGTGCAACATCTCCTGGAAGTGCAATCCTCTTCGGTGTGGCTGCTGGACCCCACAGACAACCACCTGGTCTGCCGGCAGGCGAGCGGACCCCGCAGTGAGTTGGTGCGCGGGTGGCGCCTGCCTGAGGGACAGGGCCTGGTGTGGTGGTCGGTGAGCCGGGGGCGCAGCCTTGTCAGCAGCGATGCGACGCAAGATTCCCGCTTCTATGCGGGCGTCAGTGACCAGGCGGGAATTCAGGTACGTTCGATGGTGACCGTCCCGCTGTGGGTCAAGCAAAAGGTGATCGGCGCTTTGCAGGTAGTGGATGAGGCTGAGGGGCGCTTCGACGCCGCCGAGGTCAATTTGCTGGAATCCATTGCCGCGACCATCACCATCGTCATCGAAAACGCCACCCTGTACGAGCAGGCGCGCCGTGATGCGGAGACCAAGTCCTTCCTGCTGCGGGAGGTGAACCATCGGGTGAAGAACAACCTCATGGCGATCATCGGGCTGTTGTATGCGGAGCGCCGTCATGCGGAGATTTCGCAGCAGCCGTTGTTCCAGCAGATCATTGATGAGATGATCGTCCGCCTGCAGGGGCTGACGACGGTGCATGAGATGCTCTCGGACGCGGAATGGATGCCGCTGCGCCTGTCGCTCCTGGCCGAGCAGATCATTCATTCGACGTTGCAGACGCTGGCGCGCGGTGGGCAGATCGTGGCCACGGTTTCCCCTTCCGAAGTGCAGGTCACGGCGACACAGGCGCACAATCTGGCGTTGATCATCAACGAATTGGTCACCAATGCGCTGCGCCATGCGCTGGGGAATCGCCCTGGCGTGCACCTTTCCGTGGCCATCACGTCTGAAGAGGGCATGGTGCAGCTCGTCTTCCGCGATGACGGTCCTGGATTCCCCGAAGATGTGCTGCATTGGAAGCGCACCAACGTGGGGCTGGAATTGGTGCGCAATCTCATGCGGCGCACGTTGAATGGCCAGGTTTTCCTCAGCAATGAGGACGGCGCTGTGGTGACCCTGGTGTTCCGGAACGAGGTGTCCTGATGGAAACGCTGTGTGGCCGGAACTCTGAGATGCCCGTGCGGGTGCTCATCGCTGAGGATGATTATCTGGTCAGCCAGATGATCCATGGATTGTTGGAGAGTCTGGGCTATGTGGTGATAGGGGAAGCCATCAACGGTCAGGAGGCGGTGCAGCTGGTGCTGGAGACGCAGCCTGATGTGGTGTTGATGGACTGGAGTATGCCTGATATGGATGGGATCACCGCCACACAGCGCATTTTCGAGCTCCGCCCGACGCCGGTGGTGATGCTCTCCGCCTACAGCACCCGCGATCTGATCGAGCGGGCGGGGAGTGTGGGCGCGGGCGCATATCTGGTGAAATCGCCCAATCGCCTGGAATTGGAGCACGCGATCACTATTGCCCGCGCGCGCTTCGACGATATGATGGAGCTCCGCCGCCTGAACGCGGATTTGGAGGCCCGTAATGCTGAACTGGACGCCTTTGCCGGCATCGTGGCCCACGATCTCGACACGCCGCTGTCGCTGTTGATCGGTTATGCGGGGACCATTGAGCTTTTTGGCGCGGAACTTTCCGATGCCGAGCTGCGAGCGTACCTTGAGCGCATCGTCGCCAATGCGAAACGGATGGAAAACATCGTGGACGAGCTGCTGCTGCTGGTGCAGCTCCGCAAATCCGATATGACCCTGGGCCCCTTGCAGATGGAGTTGCTGGTCGCGCATGCCCTGGAACGGTTGCAAGACAACATTCATCAGACGGGGGCGCAGATTGTGTTGCCGCAACACTGGCCCGCAGTGCTGGGTTATGCCTCCTGGGTGGAAGAGGTGTGGGTCAACTATCTCAGCAATGGTTTGAAGTATGGTGGCAAGCCGCCGCGCCTCGAGATAGGCAGCGACGACCTGGGAGATAAGGTGCGATATTGGCTGCGCGATAACGGCGCCGGCTTGACGGCCGGGGAGCAGGCGCAGCTCTTCCAGCCGTTTGCGCGCCTGGATTCCCTGCGGGTTAAGGGGCACGGTTTGGGACTTTCCATCGTCCGTTTCATCATCGAAAAACTGGGGGGCGCCGTGGGTGTCGAAAGCGTGAAGGGGGAGGGGAGCAAGTTTTACTTCGTGCTTCCCGCGGCAAAGTAGAGGGCAGAAGTCAGAGGGCAGAGGTCAGAAGTCAGAGGTCAGAAGTCAGAGGTCAGAAGTCAGCCTCTAGCCCCCAGTAACCAGCAACCAGTAACCAGTAACCAGTAACCAGTAACCAGCCCCCAGCAACCAGCCTCCAGCCCCCAGTAACCAGTAACCAGTAACCAGCCTCCAGCCCCCAGCAACCAGCCCCCAGCAACCAGTAACCAGCAACCAGCAACCAGCCCCCAGCAACCAGCAACCAGCCCCCAGCAACCAGCAACCAGTAACCAGCAACCAGCCGCCAGCAACCAGTAACCAGTAACCAGCAACCAGCCCCCAGCAACCAGGAGCCAAAGGCAAGACGCTTCTGACTCCTGGTGGTTTCACGGTGATGGGCCAAAATCTCGCTTTGGCCCTGGCGCAAGGCTACTCGTAACGCAGCGCGTCAATGGGGTTGAGGGCGGCGGCGCGCTGCGCGGGATAGATGCCGAAGAAAAGCCCCACGGCAGCGGAAAAGAGCGTCGCCAGCAGCACGGAGCCGGGGGTGATGACCGCATTGAAGTTCTGCTCGCGCAGGAAACTGGAGACGATGGCCGCTCCCGCCATGCCGAAGCCGATCCCCAACGCGCCTCCGACCGTCGAGAGCAGCATCGCCTCGATCAGGAATTGCCACAGGATATCGCGCCGGCGCGCGCCCACTGCTTTGCGCAGGCCAATCTCCCGCGTGCGCTCGGTGACCGAGACCAGCATGATGTTCATGATGCCAATCCCGCCCACTAGCAAACTGATCCCCGCAATGGCTCCCAGGAACACCGTTAGCACGCTGGTAATCTGTTGGAAGGTGCCGATGAGATCCGCCTGGCTGATCGTCGAGAAATCGTCGGGATCGCCGGGCTGGATGTCATGGCGCTGGCGCAGAATAGCGGCGACCTCGGTGATGGCAGCATCCATCCGATCCCCGTTGACGGCCTGGACGTAGATCATGGAGAGGCGGGGCTCACCCTGGGGCGTGCGCCGGGAGAAGAGCCGGCTGGTAGCGGTAGTCAGCGGGACGAAGGCCACATCGTCCTCGCTGCCAAACTGTCCCCCGCCGCGTTCCGCCATGACGCCGATGACGCGGAAGGGAATGTTGTTCACCCGCACCAGCTGGCCGGTGGGGTCGGGCATATCAGGGAACAGCACATCAGCGACGATTTTCCCCAAGACGATGACCCGCGCTTCCGTCTGTTCTTCCAGAGGCGAGATAAACATGCCGATCGCCGGATACCATTCACGGACGTCGGCGTATTCGGAGGTGACGCCCTGGACCTGGGTGGCTTTTTCGCGCCCGGGAATTGTGAGTCGGGCGTTGTCGTTTGCCGTGGGGGCGACACGCAACACATCCGGCGCGAGCAGGGGATCTCGCAGTGCTTCGGCGTCTTTAAGCGTGAGATAGGCGGGACGGTCGAGCTCCTGGCGGAGTGAGCCGGGAATCACGAAGAAGATGTTCGTGCCGATGGACTGA